>USSH01000180.1 GCA_900557435.1 uncultured Coprococcus sp.
ATAATTTTTTGCCCTTGTATTTGCCCTTATCAGAGTTCATAGACACTGATGGGACGATATAACACAAGGGAAAAAATAAGGGAAAGCTCACCTGCGACAAATCCAGTGTTTTCAAGGGTTTGCGGAGAATTTAATAACAAAATATAACAGTTATTAAATTACTTGGAATAGATGAAATTTCAATTCTAGTTTGTTGATGCAAAGCAGAGGCGGTAACTATTGATAAGTTCCCGCAAACCGATGAGGCACTGGACATGTTTCCACAAACCGATGAGGTAAAAAAGAGAGCAGTTCAGACGTCTCAACGCATGTGGAGACGGTCTGTTTGCTAAGCAAGAAACCTTGAGTTTATGCGGTATTTAGGTGGTTCTTATGGATAATGTGTCCGCAAATAGTTGTACCCATTGTTGTGAAATGAGTTCGAAGTTGGAGAAAGTAGAATTATATGAGAAAAAAAGACGGATTTCCATTTATTATGACTAGGAAATCATTGGTTGTGTATATTGTTTTTACAGTTCTTCTGGGACTATTTCTGTTTTTTGTCATAGGAGATATGGCTGGAAAATGTGCGGCATGCATTGTTTGTCCGATGCTCATTGCATATTTGCTCTATGCGTATTGCAAGGAAAGTAAAGCAGATACGAAAGCTCGTGAGATGAAAGCACAATATATGAATGGCAGCTATTTTGAAAGCCCTGAGTGGCATGAGAAATATGTAGCCTATCTCAATGAGCATCCTTTTGAGAAACCAAAATATCAAAGCATGAAACTGGATTTATTAAAAAGATTTCAAAGACGGGAATATCTTGTCAAAATGATATTGTCATTGTTCCTAATGTTTTGTACCTTGTGTCTTATTCCTTTAGGGCGTTATTATATGGCTATCATAGGATTTTGCCTATTCGGATTCTTGTTTTGGCTAGAGTTTTCGCTGTATATAGGAATGCCGGTACGGAAGTGGCTGAAGGGCGATATTGATTATGAGGAGCTTGAAGCGTCATATTTAAAAAGTCAGATGCTTTTCTATAAAACAAATGCATTAGCATTTGGAACTACACATTTACATGGATTCACAGAGAAAAAAATATATGCAATAGACTATCGATTGGTGGAAGGAATATCAAGAAAAATAGTACGTCTTAAGAAGTATGAGGATGGAATTTATAATACTGAGGAGTATCAGCACTTTGCAGTTATTCATGTCAGACTGCCCCAAAGCGGAAACATTCACGATGTTGAGATCGAACTAAATGAGTTTCAGGTTCAAATGGCAATCGATAAGTTACCTACCTACATAATTGGTGAAAAATTGATGGAAAATCTTTCTGTAAATGAGCATAAAGAAAATGAGGCTGTAATATAGCCAATGCAGCATCCAGCATTGCCTGAAAAGGATAAAGAAGATAAGGAGTCCCATGGACAGAAAAACCGAAGCCCTAAACTACCTGAAACAATACTCCAAGATGACAAAATGGATGAATACCTGCAGTTGCTGTGACACAATGGGCTATAACCCTGATATGCCAGAAAAGATTACTTCGAGAGATGGCAATGGAGAATATAACACTGTATTTTCAAGAAACATAAAGAATTATTTTTCTCCACTTAGAGTAAATGACATGGGGATGTGTGACATTTGTCAGAAATATTGGAGAGATAAATAAGTATTTGGAAAAGGAGGACCGATGATGGAATTTATATGTTACCCAAAGTGTTCAACCTGCCAGAAGGCAAAGAAATGGTTGGACGAGAATAAGATTGAATACACGGAGCGCCACATTGTGGATGATAATCCCACATATGAGGAGCTTAAGAAATGGTATGAGAGGAGTGGACTTCCGCTCAATAGATTCTTCAATACGAGTGGCATGCTGTATAAGGAGATGAAACTGAAGGACAAGCTCCCGGACATGAGCGAGGACGAGCAGTTACAGCTCCTTGCGACAAATGGCATGTTGGTGAAGAGACCGCTTGTCGTTGCTGAAGGTTTCGTGCTGACTGGATTTAAGGAAAAAGAGTGGATAGAGAAGATTCTGTAATAGGTGTAAATAAATGAGTGATAAAGAAAAGACAAAGGAAAAGAAAAACATATCCCAAGAAGATGTAATGAAGCTATTGGATTCCTGTTATGATAAATGTTTAAACGGAGTACCAAAGGTTAGCCAGAGTGTAGAGGACATGGCAGAAGATTATCTGAAAAAGTATCAGACAAAAGAAGAAGCATGTAAAGCAATGTTGAAGAATCAGATTGTAAAATGCACGACATCTGGATTTGTAACAGGATTTGGCGGTATCATTACTATGCCTGTTACGCTCCCGGCAAATGTAGGAAGTGTAATGTATGTTCAGATGCGTATGATTGCCTGTGTTGCATATATGGCAGGGGATGAGCTAAACAGTGATCAGACACAGACATTTGTATATGCTTGTCTTGCTGGCGTGGCGGTTAGTGAGTTAATTAAACAGGCTGGTATAAAGGTTGGCGTTAAGCTTGCAAATGGACTTATAAAGAAGATACCGGGTAAGGTGCTTACAAAAATCAATCAAAAGGTCGGATTCAGATTTGTAACTAAATTTGGAACAAAGGGTATTGTGAATCTTGGTAAAATGCTTCCAGGTGTTGGTGCAGTAATTGGAGGCGGATTAGATTTGGTTGAGACTAAGGTTATTGCGGACAGGGCATATAAATGGTTCTTTATGGGAGACTTTAGTGAAGAAAATAAAGAAGCGGATAACATCATAGATATTGAAGATGCAGATTTTGAGGAAATCCAACCAAAAGAGTAGTTGACACCATATACGACACCACATGCGACACCACATATAATGTGCATAGGAGATATAACAAATGTCAAAGTGGGATAAACTGATAACACGTATATGCAATTTGTCAAAAGATCTCCGGTTTGATGAGTTGCGAAAGGTATTGGAAAGCTACGGATGCCAAAGAGAAAATCGAAGAAGTTAAATCAAAAAAGAAATCAGATTCTAATGAATAGGATGTGCGGGAACGTAAGAGATATTTACCTTGTAGAGAAGATAAATTCAAGTCTGATATGTGAGAGATTATTAATTTTTTAAGATAAAAGATGGGATGTGAGCATGCTCCGCATGAATGATAAAAGAACAAAAAAACTAATAGAAATATTTAAAGATACGATGAGGATGTGCGGTAGAGATGATGCCCTCAAAGCGGCGATTAGCAATTCGATAAAGGGACAGTTCATTGTGTTGGACGGTCCATTATTATCTGAACCAGATGACGTTGTTCATCGGTACAATAAACCAGCCGAGCTTATTGTATCTGCCAGAAGATCCTATGAGGCTGCTTCTGAGTATAAGCAATCTGGAAAAAGAGTATGCGTCCTAAATTTTGCGAATGCATTCCGACCTGGAGGAAGAGTTAAGGAAGGTTGCACAGCACAGGAGGAAGGACTTTGTAGATGTAGTACATTGTATCCGTGTATTTCTGAGAGACATATAAGACAAAATTATCATGACAGGCATAAGAGTCTTAGGTTAAAGGGAGCATTTTCAAATATTGCAAATGATGATTGTATATATACACCAGAAATAGTGGTTATAAAAACAGATACCACAGAACCTGAATTGATGGCTGAGGATAAGTGGTACAAAACTGATGTTATAACGTGTGCTGCGCCTGATTTGAGAGCCCCATACAAAAATCTAATGAATATGAAACGTACAATGCCAAATGAAAGGGAGTTGCTGGACATTCATGAGAAGCGAGGCCGACGAATTATTGAACTAGCAAAAAGACAAAAAGTTGATGTACTTATTTTAGGAGCATTTGGTTGTGGCGCATTTGAAAATTCTCCGGAGATAGTTGCGCGTGCTTATAAGAAAATCGTACAGGACTACATGTTGGATTTTGCTGTAATAGAGTTTGCTGTTGCCGGAAAAGGCAGAAATTATGAAGCGTTTAAAATGATATTAGAGTGAAAATATTATCCTATAGAGGACATATCAGTCTCTGGGCAGAAATATCTACTTGTACATGGCGGACTCGGTGACTTTTATCCTGGCAAACCGATTGAGGATTACACCATCGAGGAACTCATATGGGCAAGGGCAGAGTATGACATTCAGTATTTTGACGACACGTATGTTGTGACAGGCCATACGCCAACTCAGGGCATACCGGGCAATCCCAGACCAGGCTTCATATTCAGGCAGAATAATCATATCGCCATCGACTCCGGTGCGGTGAGAAGAAGTGGGCGGCTGGCAGCGATAAGGCTTGATGACGGAAAAGAGTTTTATACAGGAGACTGTTGTTTAGGGTAAAATGATTGTAATATGGTAACATAAAGATAAAAAACGAGAAGGAGAAGTGACGTATGGGGTTTGCAGTATTTCTGGATATAGATGGTGTATTAAACACCAGGACAACAGTGGAGGGCTCGCCAAATGGAAGAGTTGGAGTTGACAATACAAGAATCTTGATATTAAAGAAGGCGATGAAAGGATTTGGAGATGCGAAGCTTGTTCTGACGTCTGACTGGAAAATAATTCCGGAAAACAATGACGATTACAAGTATCTTATGTCTAAATTTGAGAAATACGGATTAAGCATTGCTGATAAGACAATAGACAACTGGGGGAACAGGGGCGAAGGAATTCAGAATTATCTGATTGCGCATCCTGAGATAGACGAATATGTGATCTTGGATGACAATAGATTTGACTTTGCAAATTACCCGAAATTGTGGGAGCGCTTGCTGCTCACAAATGGAATAGAAAAAGCTGAGTATGCTTCAAAGACGCCAGCCATTGAGGCCATGCTCTTTCTTGAAGCCATACAGAATGAAAACTAAGTGGTTAAGATGCGTATGTTATGGAGCTTTTTGTTGACTTATTTCCAAATAATAGGAGGGATGTTTAAGTGGCTACATATGTTATTTCAGATATCCATGGAATGTATAACAAATTCACCGAGCTTTTGAACAAAATCAAATTGAAGGAGACGGATACCATTTACATACTGGGCGATGTTCTGGACCGGGGTCCAGATCCGATCAAAACATTGCTCAAGATCATGAGCATGCCAAATGCAATCTGCATGCTTGGCAATCACGAGGATATGGCGCTTGACTGTCTTAAGTTTTTCATGACTACTGAGATAACGGAGCAGTCATTGTCTGGAGTATCTGAGGAGATGTTGGAGAAGCTGGTAACCTGGCAGTATAATGGCAGCAAGACGACTATAGACGGGTTTCGGGCACTGGACAGGGCGAAGCAACAAGAGATCATTGACTTCATAGAGGATATCCCAGTCCTTCTGGTCGATACAGATGAGGACAAATATTACAAAGTTACGGAGTCTGGTGAATGGCTTGTACAGCCATTTATTTACTGATTCTCTTTCTTAAAATACAAAGGCGCACAGTTCCGTTGGGAGCTTGTGCGCCTTTGTACATTAATTTGTTGAGAAGAGTACAGTGCAGCGGTA
>USSH01000181.1 GCA_900557435.1 uncultured Coprococcus sp.
CAGAAGGTCGAAGAAACCAATAGTTCTTGTTGTCAATAAAGTTGACAGCTTTGAAAAGTTTATGCCTGATGTTTATGAATTCTATAATCTTGGACTTGGAGATCCGCATCCGATATCAGGCTCATCAAGACTTGGAATAGGAGATATGCTGGATGAGGTCGTATCCCATTTTGACGAGTCGGCAAAGGAAGAAGTCGAGGACGAGAGACCTAGAATTGCGATCATAGGCAAGCCCAATGTGGGTAAATCTTCTATTATCAATAAGCTTCTAGGCGAAGACAGGGTTATTGTGTCAGATATAGCCGGAACAACGAGAGATGCCATAGACACAGAGGTAGTCAGAAATGGCAGGGAGTATGTGTTCATCGACACAGCTGGACTTAGAAAAAAGAGCAAGATAAAAGAAGATATAGAGAGATACAGTATCATACGAACAGTTTCGGCTGTTGAGAGATGCAACGTTGCAGTTCTTGTTATAGACGCCACAGAGGGAATCACGGATCAGGATGCCAAGATCGCAGGAATAGCCCATGAGCGTGGCAAGGGTATGATAATAGCTGTAAATAAATGGGATGCCATAGAAAAGAACGACAAGACCATATACAAATTCACAGAGGAGATTCGAAATAAACTGTCTTATATGCCGTATGCGGAACTGCTTTTCATATCGGCTGAGACCGGGCAGCGCCTGCCAAAGTTATTTGAGACTATAGATGCTGTTATAGAGAATCATTCGCTCCGTATAGCTACAGGAGTCCTCAACGAGATTATGAGTGAGGCCGTTGCAATGCAGCAGCCGCCATCAGATAAGGGAAAGAGATTAAAGCTTTTCTATATAACACAGGTATCTGTGAAACCGCCTACATTTGTCATATTTGTAAATGACAAAGAGCTTATGCACTTTTCATATACCAGGTATATTGAAAACAGGATACGAGAGTCTTTTGGTTTCAGGGGAACACCTTTAAAATTCATAATCAGAGAGAGGAAAGAGAAGTAACTATGGATATGTTGATCAGATTGATATGCCTTGTAGGAGGTTATGGAGTCGGCTTGATCCAGACCGCATATATATACGGAAGGATAAAAGGTGTCGACATCAGAAAGTACGGAAGTGGAAATGCGGGAACAACGAATGCCCTCAGAGTGCTCGGGAAGAAAGCCGGACTAATTGTTTTTCTTGGAGATTTTCTCAAGGGAATAATTGCCTGTTCGCTCACACATATCATACTTGGACAACTTGACGTGGGAAATGCATATATGTTCGTTTTGTATACAGGGCTTGGAGTTGTGCTTGGACATAATTTCCCATTCTACATGCAGTTTAAGGGCGGTAAAGGAATTGCAGCCAGCGGTGGAATGATAGTAGGTCTCTGGGACTGGAGACTTGTGGTCATCTTGCTTGCAGCATTTATTATTAGTGTTGTAGTTACAAGGTATGTGTCGGTTGGTTCGCTTACGATCATGATAGGTTTCTTCATATTGTATACAATATTTGCGATACATGGAGACTATAACTTTACATCAAATGCAAAGATGGTGGAGGGAATCGTCTTAGCTGGAGTTATCGCGGGAATGGCTGTGATAAGACATCTGCCGAATATAAAGAGACTTATAGCTGGAACAGAGAATAAATTGTCGTTTGGTTCGAAGACGGCATAAGCAAGATATCGTATTATTTTGGTGATACGATAAAGAATAGGTGGGTATGCAGTAGGTGCATATCCACCTATATTTTATATATGTATGCATATATGCATGTATTTAAAATGTTAACTTAGTTAACTTAGTTAACTTCCGGTAAAACTTGCAACTAAAGAAAGATATACACAACCGAACAGCTGAAAAATCCATCTGGGTATGGTTTACATAAAACATTTTTGCGCTATAATTAATATTATGTGACCATATATTCTATCTTCAAAAAGCATGATTGGAATTATGTGAGTTTACATAAAACAACAAAAATACGTTATTACACTAAAAAATAGCAAAAATATGCATTGATTACAACAATAGACTGGATTATAACGGCAAAAAAAGTTAAAATAAAAAGATGCAAATAAAGATATGCAGAAAATATGCAAAAGAATATGTATGAAAGAAAAATGCAAAATTAAAATATTTGGAGGTATTTTACTATGAAAATAGGAGTTCTTGGAGCCGGAGGATGGGGGGCGGCACTAGCAAATCTTCTTGCAGGAAACGGCCATGAGGTGACAGTATGGTCGATAGATGAGAGGGAGGTAGCTATGCTCAAGGAGTTTCATGAGCAGAGAGACAGACTTCCGGGTGTGATATTAAACAACAGCATTGAATACACAACTGATGCGTCAAAGTCAGTGATAGGACAGGATATGGTCGTATGCGCTGTGCCTTCTCCGTTTGTAAGAAGTACAGCTAAAAGTGTGGCTGAATACGTGTCGGCAGGACAGCTTATTGTAAATGTTAGCAAGGGAATAGAGGAATCAACCCTCAAGGCTCTTGTTGAAGTGATAGAGGAGGAGATACCTCAGGCGAACGTGGCAGTGCTGTCCGGACCTTCACATGCAGAGGAGGTTGGAAGGGGAATCCCTACAACAGTGGTTGCCGGAGC
This sequence comes from uncultured Coprococcus sp., assembly GCA_900557435.1. Lineage (GTDB taxonomy): Bacteria > Bacillota > Clostridia > Lachnospirales > Lachnospiraceae > Coprococcus. The sequence goes on from USSH01000181.1 coordinate 2,597, forward strand.
ACGCAACATGGAGATTGCAAAGACTATCCAGAACACGTTTATGAATGATTATTTTAGAGTGTATACAAGTACAGATGTTACAGGCATTGAACTTGGCGGATCTGTAAAAAATGTCATTGCCCTTGCAGCAGGAATATCTGATGGTCTTGGCCTTGGAGACAACACTAAAGCAGCACTTATGACGAGGGGAATGGCAGAGATAATGAGACTGGGACTTGCTATGGGTGCAGATGTCAAGACTCTGTCAGGCTTGTCGGGCATGGGGGATCTTATTGTTACATGCACATCAAAGCACAGCCGCAACAGAAATGCAGGATATCTCATAGGACAGGGAAAGACATATGAGGAGGCTATGGCTGAGGTCAAAATGGTTGTGGAAGGCGTATATTCAGCCAAGGCGACTTTGGCACTTGCAAAAGAACACGGGGTTGATATGCCTATAGTTGAGGCTGTCAATAATGTATTATTTAACGGCATGACGGCGAAAGAGGCACTTGCGGAACTGCTTAACAGAGATAGAAAGAGTGAATTGTAAATAGATAAATGTGAACAAAAAAACAACAGAAAACTGTTCTTTTTGTTCACAAAGTGTTTACAATTACTTCTTGTTATGATAAATTAACGGTAAGTGTGTAAGTCTATAAAATAATTAGAAAAGAGGTATGACAATGGCAAAAACTACGAAAAAGCTTATAGCACTCCTGCTAGCGATAGTTATGATAACTACGTTGGTTTCGCCTTCTAATTATAATTGGTCCAATGCGGCCGAGACGAGGGGCGGGGATAATTATGCAACGGAGACGGATGCTCTGGCGATGCTTGCGGATGCAGCTATCACCGGCAGCCTGGAAGACTACATTACCGGAGCCACTATATCGAATGGTTCAACTGAGATATATGGAACCACACGTACGGACAGGCCGGCGAATGCACCACTTCCGGTGGATCCGAATGATCCTACAAAAACAGCTGGGGATGTCAGGGTTCTGCTTGATATAGTATTCCCGGATAATCTTGTTAAGGATATAAGAGATTCCGGTGAAGATGCAGTATTCAGATACACTATGCCGGATACAATCAAGTTTAATGAGGATATTCTGAATCAGGATATTAAAGATAAAGATGGATCTGTAATTGGTAAGTACTCTGTTATAAACGAAGTACTTATTGCTACAATTGACCATACAGCTGCTTCTATACAGAATGGTATGCAGCTTGATGCAAACTTTGGTGCGTGGGTCAATATTGATCTTTCAAAATCAAATGAAAAGAATGAAGTGGAAAATAAATTTTCAAGTAAGGTTGTAATCACAACACCTGTTGATTTTAAGCCAGATCTTGATGTTGCTAAAACTGCATCTGAAGGAAGAGTGAGTGATCCTGATGATGGTTACGTGTATTTTGATTATACAGTGGAAGTTAGTTCTCCACACGGAACAGGCAAAGAGGATCTCACATTTTCTGACTCATTGACAAATAACGTTTCTGGCGTTGTTCCGGAGGTTACCGGATTGAAAGTGATAAAGTCCGATGGAACAGACTGCAGTTCACTTCTTAGGTATAATAGTGGGTCCTCTAGTATAGAAGGAACGCTTACAAGCCTTAATCCAAAAGAGTCATATAAGATTACATATACAGTCAGGAATAAGGTTGGAGATCTCGCACAAGATATAGTTAACCTGAACCAGAAAAACGAAGTTGAAGCAAAAAACTCAAAGGTTGATAAAAAAGCAGAGACAAACAAAGGGTTCAAATATGTAAAAGATGGAGCAACTGATATTAAGGTCAGCAAGTCATCGGATGGTGTTTATGCAGATGCTGATAATAATCAGATGACCTTTAAGTATAAAGTTATTGTAAGCTCTGAATATGGCAGTGACGGTGACATTACTCTCAACGATGTGCTGGCAAACACACTGGATTCGAAGCTTGGCACTGAAGCGAAGAGAACTGTCCAGAACGTGTCATGTAAATTGAAAGATAATACAACAGGTCAGTATACAGATGTAAGCGATAAGGGATATGTAACACCAGCAGATGGAACTATTGATAATGGAGACAAGGTTGTCAGTGGTACTCTTCCAAAACTTAATGCCAACTCACAGTACGAGATAACATACGATGTCATCTTGTCAAACATAGCAGACAATATTGGATCTTTATCGATTAATAATAGAAATAGTGTTGATATAAAAGATAAGTCACATCATGAACATCAGGATATCAACAGCGGCACATGGTACAATTCAGGAAAATCAACTGCATCTATAAGCAAATCCGGAGAATTGTCTGCTGATAAGTCAACTATTACCTGGACAGTCACAATAAATTCAGACAGGAAAAAGGACCTTACCGGAATGGCAGTGTCAGACATCCTTAAGAAGAATGATGTGGAAGTAGGAGATGCTAAAAAGTGCACTCTGTCAATAAATGACACAAGCATTTCAGATACGATCAATCTTCCTGCGGAATTTATAGAAGATTCAGGCAAGCTTTATCTTACTGATGGCACATCAAGGATTGAGATTCAGGAGAATAAGTCAAAAATCGTATTTACATATACAACAGATTCTTCAAAGTTGGATAAGCTGGTTGATACATATTATAATGTGGCAACGATAGAGAAAAACGGCATAACAGACAGTGTAGATGCTACAGTCAATGTTACAGGTGATACACTTAAGAAAGAGTTTTCCGCTGAAAAGGAAAATGAGGACACGTATTCCCTAACATGGAAGTCGACAATCTCCGGTCTTGATAAGATAAACTCAGGTGATACATACAGCGATAATGTAACAGTTGAAAGTGGCTCACTTCCAAAGCATTATTTTACAGCTGACCAGATAAATGGACTGCATGTAGCCGGACTTACAGAGG
>USSH01000182.1 GCA_900557435.1 uncultured Coprococcus sp.
ATCTTCATCCTGATTATGATACATGGACAATTTTCCCTTGGAGAAAGCACCAGAAGGATGGCATAGGTGGAAGAAGATTCTACGCAGCCAAGTCCATGCAGGATGATGACGGCAGACGCTTCTACTTCGGCTGGGCTCATGACAGAGCAGACAGAAGTGACAGAGGCGAATGGTACTGGGGCGGAACCTTTTGTGTGCCACATGAGGTTGTTGCCACAGCAGATGGCGGGCTTGATGTAAAACTTCCAAAGGAATATGAGCATGTATTTGATAAACATGTAGATTGGGATTACATCCCGGTTCTTGGAAATGCAAAGCTCCACGGAGACAGACTAGTTGAGATGGATTCAGTCAGTACATGTACATATGGTTTCCTTGGACACAGCGAGGAGAGCTATATGTTGAAGTGCAAGATCATGCCTAGAGAGGTGTATGACCATTTCGGCATACTGCTCAAGTCAGATAAAGAGGCAAGCGGATGTCTGCTCCTTGAGTTCGATGTGGCTATGCAGAGAGTGTCACTGGTAAATCTTCCTATGGGAGTTGATCCGTTCTGGGTTCAGTCCTGTCAGGCTGTACCTCCGGCAACTGAGCCGGGTCCTGATGGCGTCAGAGTGTGTGAGAAGACATTTGACATAACAGAGGGCAGCGAGATAGATGTAAAGATCATAGTTGACCACGATATGGTGGAGGTATTTGTCGGAGAGCAGGTTGCTTTCACATACAGGATCTATGCAAAGCCTGAGTTTGAGACGGGACTTCTGGCTCAGGATGCCAGAGTAGAATTCTATGACATAGAGATCACAGGAAAGTAAAATTCACAAGGAGGATCCAACATGGAAAAGAAATATGATGTTGTGGCACTTGGCGAATTCCTGATAGACTTTACACCTGCCGGAAACACTGATTCCGGGATGAAACTTTTCGAACAGAATCCCGGAGGTGCACCGGTGAATATGCTCACGGCGGCCGGTAAAGCTGGTCTTAAGACTGCTTTCATAGGTAAGGTCGGAGATGACATGCACGGTAATTTCCTGGTTGAGACCGCAAAACAGGCGGGGATAGAGACCAAAGGTATAGTAGTTGATGACACGGTATTTACCACATTGGCATTTGTCACTCTAGATGAGAACGGAGAACGTGAATTCTCATTTGCCAGAAAGCCGGGAGCGGATACAATGCTCTGCTACAAGGAGGTTGACGCCGAGCTGCTCAGAGATACAAAGGTGTTCCATATAGGTTCACTTTCACTCACGGATGAGCCGGCAAGGACCACCACGTTTCAGGCGGTGAAGGAGGCAAAGAAATACGGCGCGGTGATATCGTATGATCCGAACTACAGAGCACCGCTGTGGGACAGCAGAGAAAATGCGATGGAGAGGATGAAGAGTATTCTTCCGTTCGTAGATATAATGAAACTTTCGGATGAGGAGACATCACTCCTCACACCATTTGCCGATCCGGACGAGGCGGCCGAGTATCTTTTGGGAAGAGGTGTCAGACTTGTTGCGGTCACCCTGGGAAGTGAGGGTGTGCTGATATGCAGCAGGGATGGAAGTGAAATTATAAGCAGAAGAGTTCCTGGATTTGCCAGTAATGTGGTGGATACGACAGGAGCCGGAGATTCGTTCTGGGGAGCATTTGTATCACAGCTTGTCAGAGCGGACAAGAGACTGGAGGAATTCAGTATAGATGAGCTTGCAGAGTATGCAAGGTATGGAAATGCGGTTGCGAGCCTGTGCGTTGAAAAGCGCGGAGGACTCAGATCGATTCCGGAAGAGCGTGAGGCAATAGAAAGACTCACATTAAAATAGGTATTAAAAATTTCACATAAAACATTTCCCTTAAACCTTGGGGCTGGAGTAATCCGGTCCCTTTTTTTAATGTTTTCTTAAAGAATCTCCCAATTGAACCTTAAAATTAAATTGATTATGATGTGGGGGACGGAGGGGACGGAGGTGCCTGACCCCCCGGCGATGTGGGGACGGAGGTACCTGTCCCCTCCGTCCCCGATCGAATTGTAATAAGTCTTACTTATAATTAAGCATGTTGAATGTATATTAAGTTGAATTTGACACGTGGTACGGCATATAATCAATTCGATTTAAGGAAGAAGATAAAAAGGTTATTGAACGAGGTGAGTTGTATTGAAAAATATACTTGAATTTATAGAGAATTCAGCAGCGCGATATCCTGATAAGCTGGCGGTGGCGGATGAGAATGGTGGTCTGACATACAGCCAGCTGGAGAGCTTTTCGAGAAAGATAGGCGCATGGGTATTGTCGGAGATCAAGGGCGTGAGAAATAAAGCTATAGCAGTGCTGCTGGACAAGAAACCAGAGAGTGTGGCGGCGTACATGGGAGTTGTTTACAGCGGTAACTTTTATGTGGTGCTCGACGCAGAGATGCCAAAGCAGAGAGCGGAGTCTATACTTGCAGCTTTAAGACCGGCAGCGATACTGACGGATGATCTTCATATGGAGCTTGCGAAGAACATTGCAGATGCAGTGAAGGAGATGGCAGAGCCACAGGAAGCGGTAGCTGTTTCCAAAGAAGAACGAAACTGCTGCAGTGATGAGATCAAAGTGTTAGATCTTGATGGGATGGATGCTGACGCGGATCAGAGCGGATTGGACGGTGTAAGAGCCAGGATGATAGACACTGATCCGGTGTATGCGCTTTTCACATCGGGATCAACAGGAGTTCCAAAGGGCGCTGTGGTATCACACTCAAATATTATCGCTTACATAGACTGGTACACAGAGGCATTTGACATAGATGAAAATACAGTGTTTGGAAGTCAGACACCATTTTATTTCAGCATGTCGGTATCTGATCTATACAGCACACTGAAAAATGGAGCCACACTGTATATCATACCAAAGGTATATTTCACTTTTCCAATGAAACTGATGGAGTTCTTGAACACCTATAAGATAAACACGATATATTGGGTGCCTTCGGCTCTGCAGATAGTTGCAAATTATAAGATGTTCCAATATGCAAAACTGCCGGAGATCAAGAAGGTTCTGTTTGCCGGAGAGGTCATGCCGACAAGACCTCTAAATTACTGGAGAGAGAATCTGCCGGACGCTATGTATGCAAATCTGTTTGGACCTACAGAGACAACAGATATATGTACATACTATGTCGTGAACAGGGATTTTGCGGATGATGAGCCGCTTCCAATGGGACATGCATGCAACAACTGCGATGTGTTTGTCCTTGGCGAAGATGGAAAAGAGGTGTCACCAGAGGTTGATCCTGAGACAGGCTTCAGCTGTGAAGGAGAACTCTACGCAAGAGGTTCATTTGTGGCACTTGGGTATTATGGAAATGCAGAGAAGACGAAGGAGGCATTTGTCCAGAATCCGCTCAATCCGAATTATCCAGAATTGGTGTACAAGACTGGTGATCTGGTGAAGTACAACAAATATGGCGAGCTCGTGTATGTGTGCCGCAAGGATTATCAGATCAAGCACATGGGATATCGTATAGAGCTTGGAGAGATAGAGGCTGCGGCGGGAGCCATAGAAGGAATCAGGAGTTATGCCTGTATCTACGATGATGCGGCGGACAAGATTCTGTTCATATATGAAGGAAAAAAGAAGGACGATGCTGAACTGCTAAATGCATTTAAGGCGAGGGTTCCGCACTACATGGAGCCGAACCGATTCATAAGGATCACAAGCATGCCACACAATGCGAATGGCAAGATCGACAGAAAGAAACTGAAGGCGGAATACGCGCAGGGGAAATAGAGCTTATCTTATATAGAAGTGATTCACTTTATGAACGCCGTTGCACTTTATGTGCTGCGCTGGTATTGCTCTAAAAATATACAATATGAAGAAAAATTTTATTATAAGGAGATATGAGATTATGGAAGAATTATTAAAGATTTTAAATGATGTTAAGCCTGGTGTTGATTATGAGAATGAGACAGACCTTATAGGACATGGTGTTCTGGATTCTATCACGATGGTTACACTGGTACTCCAGCTCAGCGATGAATTTGACGTTGATATCACACCTGTTGACATCACACCTGAGAACTTCAAGACGGTTCAGACTATCTACGATATGATAAAGAGACTTGAAGATGAGTAGGATCAAGATATAGATATTGGAAGATGGCGGAAACTGACTGCCGTCAAAAAATACTTGAGGAGTGGGAAATATGTCATATACATCTATATCGTATCTGGTATTTATATTGCTGGGCTGTTTTTTAGTCTACAATATAGTGCCGATCAAACACAGATGGAAGGTGCTGCTTACATTTAGTTACCTGTTTTATTTTATCAATTCAGGAAAATACATTTTGTTTATCCTGTTTGGCTCTCTGACAATATACATTGGCGGACTGCTGATAAACAAGATAGATGATGGTTACAACATGGCGCGCAAGGCACTTCCGAAGGAGAATAAAAAAGAGTACAAGGCACTGATAGGATGGCAGAAGAAATGTATATGCGTGTGTGTTGTGCTTGTAAATGTCGGGATACTGGTATTTTTGAAATACTCGGTTTTCTTTGGACAGGTGTTCACGGATATTCTGGGACTTATACATATAAATATTGAGAATCCTATGTATCAGAGGATGATGCCTCTTGGAATATCATTTTATACTCTGTCTGCAGTAAGCTACATTGTTGATGTATACAGGGGCAAATACAGAGCTTCGGACAGTTTTGGCAAGGTGGCTCTGTTCTTGGCATTTTTCCCTCATATAGTTGAGGGTCCTATAGCAAGATTTGACCTGGTGGCTGATCAGATGTATGAGGGTCACAAGTTTAGTTACAAGAATATGACAATGGGACTCCAGCTCATACTTTGGGGATTTTTCAAGAAGATAGTGATCGCGGACCGTGCAAATATGTATGTAAATCAGATATTTAACAACTATGCTGACTACACAGGCCTTCCGGTTGTGGTTGGCATGCTGCTGTACACTCTCCAGCTGTATGCAGAATTTTCAGGATGCATGGATATAGTGAGAGGAAGTGCTCAGATGTTTGGAATTGGTCTTTCCGAGAACTTTAACCAGCCGTTCATATCAAAGACTGTGAGCGAGTTCTGGAGAAGATGGCATATGACACTCGGTTCGTGGTTCAAGGATTATGTATTTTATTCTGTATCACTTTCAAAGCCGTTTGTAAAACTCAGCAAGAAGACAAGGGAACATATGAATGCGTTCTTTGCTACATTTGTTCCGATGTCTGTTGCGATGTTTATTGTCTGGTTTGGAACGGGCATATGGCACGGCGCAAGCTGGAAATATGTAATGTATGGCCTTTACTACTGGGCGATCATGATCATCGGACTGCTTACTGAGCCATTTTTCAAAAGGCTTTATGATAAAATGCATGTGGACAGGCAGGGAAAGATATACAGGATGCTTCAGGTTGTCAGAACTTTCCTGTTTGTAAATGTGGGAATGCTCATGTTCAGGGCTGACGATC
>USSH01000183.1 GCA_900557435.1 uncultured Coprococcus sp.
ACTATTCCAATATCCTCGTCATAATCTTTTTCTATCTCCAAAAGCCATTCTTCACCATCTGTTTTTTTAACGAGCAGCTCTATATATTCGTCATTTATAAGATATTGATAATCAAATATATCTTCGATTGGATGATCATTTACCGCGAGGATATTATCTCCGGGTTCAATCTCCAGCTCTTCGGCTATACTATTTTCAAGTACATTTTTTACTATATGTTCCATAATAACCTCATATATTACAACAATCTTGTTTTGCCAAATCAACGTCCATAGGATTTCTTCTATTCAGGAAGCATGATAACAGCACTAAGATTGCCTCTAAGTCCTTTACTGGCTCTATGTGAGAAAAGCCAGTCAGGATTGCAGCATGTACATATATTTGTCACATCAATATTCTCCGGTTTCACCCCGGCGTCCACCAGATTAAAATAATTGGCCTTATGAAGATCAAGCAAATATTTGCCTTTATACTGACTTTCTCTAGGATATACGATCTCACGCGTCTCTTGCTCCGTATATGCCATTTTGAACTGCTCTGCCACATCTTCACTAACCTCATAGCAAGACCTGCAAATAGAAGGTCCTATGGCGCAAATAAGATCTGCGGGATCTGTCCCGTACTCATCTCCAAGTCTTTTTATCATGCACTGACTTATCTTAGCTACGGTTCCCTTCCAGCCGGAATGATTCATAGCCACAACTTTTCTAACAGGGTCATAGAAATATATCGGAACGCAGTCAGCATAAAATGTCATGAGTGGAATCCCGGGAACATCAGTCATAAGACCATCTATACCAATAATATCAGATTCTCTAACAATGCCTTTTCCTGCATCCGCCTCTGTAACTTTGTATATATCCGTCTTGTGTACCTGATCAGAAAATACAAGCTTCCTGTAGTCATATCCGATCGCATATGCAAATCTTCTGTGGTTCTCCATCACTTTCTCCGGATCATCACCTCTGTGAAAGCTCAGATTCATAGATCCGAGATAACCTTCGCTCACGCCGCCCTTTCTGGTTGAAAAAGCATTCACAACTCCCGCCTTATCCAGTTTATCAAATGTAATAAAATCCACTCCATCCACTGTGTGGACATGTGTTGAATTGTCTTTTCGTATATATTTTATTTCTTTCATATTCACCATTCTCACGTCTGCGCTTATCAATTGATATAGTTAAAAGCATTTTCAATATGCCGGATTTCTTTCTTGGTAACTGTTATAACATCAAATCTCATAGGAATATCTATTCCATATCCGTATTTATTAAGGAAATACAGCGCAACCTTTGATATTTGTCGTCTCTTTCGAGCATCCACAGAATCTTCCGGCGCACCGGTATGCACATTCGAGCGATATTTAACCTCAACAAAAACTATATATCCGTCCTTCTGGGCAACAATATCAATTTCTCCTGCACGCACCCGAAAATTTCTGGCAAGAATAGTGTAATTGTTGCGCTCAAGATATTCCGCTGCCAAGACTTCATAATTATTTCCGATATATCTACTATTATATGTCTTATTCTCCACTACATCGCCAATATTTAAATCATTACCGATGTGCTTTTTCTCTGATCCAAGACTCATTTAACGCCCTTCTCACAATTTATACAAACTTTGTTATAAACGTCTTTCTGTGTATTGTACATGGTCCAATAGTTTCGAGTGCCTTTATATGCTCCGCAGTTCCATACCCCATATTTTTGGCAAATCCATACCCTGGATAAATGGAATCATATTCAACCATAAGCCTGTCCCTCGTAACTTTTGCAATAATGCTTGCAGCAGCGATCGATGCCGATAGCGTATCGCCCTTGATTATACCAACCTGTTGAATATCCACACCCGGTATATTCACAGCATCATTCAAGAGGAGCTGCGGCGTCACTGAAAGCTTTGATATGGCTTGTTTCATAGCCTCATAATCAGCATTCAATATATTTATGTCGTCAATCACATCCTGATCAGCCATGCCAACTCCAACTGCAACCGCTTTGTCCATTATCTCATCATACAACTGCTCTCGCCTCTTTGGTGAAAGCTGCTTTGAATCGTTTAGATATAGTATATCACATTCCTTTGGCAGAACTACAGCTGCAGCTACTACAGGTCCGGCCAGCGGGCCCCTTCCCACTTCATCAATGCCGCATATATACTCTCTGTCTCCATATTTTCTTTCGAAATCAAACATTTTGTACATTCTTAATTTTTCATCTTCGTAGGCCTTTTTCTTCTTGGTAAAGGACTCCACGATCTTGTGGACACCTTCCCTCTCATCTGTCTTGTATACCTCTATCAGCCTGTCATAATCAGCTACATCAGCCCCGGCAAATATCTTCTTTATCTCTGCAATGCTGCTCATATGTTTCCCACCTTGTAATTTCAATTTATATATGCGTGCTTCAAAGAATTGTTTTATGTCAAAACGAGGGCTATTGCCATTCTCATCGGCAACGGCCCTCATAAATAACTCGTGTTACTTTTCTTATTCTATTTATTGTCTATTTATTCTATCTTGCCGAAACCGCCTGTAAATCTGAATACAGCTCTTCCTATGATATCCTTTTTGTGTATATTGCCAACATCAGAAACACGACTGTCCCTGCTATTATTCCTGTTGTCTCCAAGAACAAAGTATTCATCCTCACCCAACGTTATCTCTTCAGATGCGATGCCACGCTTATCTTCAGCTATGACTTCGCGGCCATACTTATCTCCTTCAAGCGGCTCATCATTAATATAGATAGTTCCCTCTTCATCTATATATACTGTCTCGCCCGGCATTCCTATGATTCTCTTTATATAGAAGGTATCCTCATCTTCGCCATATGGGAACACAACAACATCAAATCTCTTCGGAGAACCAAATTCATACTCTAATTTATCTATCCAGAGCGTGTCTCCACTGTGAAGGGTGTTGCTCATAGACTCACCACTTACCTCTGTTCTCTGTCCAACGTACGTGAGCACAGCCCAGCAGATGCCTATTACAATCAGTATATATAGGCACAGAAACAAGAGATCTTTTACTATATTTACCTCTTTTTCTTCTTTTTTCTGTATCTTTTTCTGTTCCTTTTTAAGCTGCTTCTCAGCCTTTTTTTCAGCTTTAAGCTTCTTCTTCAACGCAGCTTCATCAAGTTCTCCATCCTCTGTATAAACAACATCATCAGTTGGTTCCTGCTTCTCAGCCTGCGCTGTCTGTGCCGAGCGGTTTTCATTCACAGCTTTATCCCATGACCAGCCAGATATGGAATTAGCCTCAGCTTTTGCCGCCTTTCTTGCCTCACGCTCAAGAGCTTTCTGTCTCTTTTTCTCGTACTTCGCTATCTCTTTTTCACGCGCTTTCTGAGCCGGATCATCATCAAATATTTCATTCAATGCCTCTGCTACATTGGCTCCGGCACCCGAATCTTGGTTATCTGTCTTAGCATCCGTGGTCTTTTTCTCAATTTCTTTATCTTTATCTATCTCTTTATCTGCCACTTTATTAGCAGTATTTGTATCTTTATTAGAATCTACGCTCATCTATACTCCTTTAAGGTGTCTCAAGGGTAATTCGGCCAAGCTTCCCAGATCTGAAATCATCCATAAGAAGAGCCGCAGCCTTATCATAGTCAAACTCTCCACCCTTTTTTATACACTGTCTTTTCTCCGCAATCTGCGCAAGTATCTGCACAGGATCGCCAGTACTTTCAATATTATACCTTTGAGTAAGGGTATTACAATAGTTTGCCTGTAAAAATTTTATTAATTCAATTGCCAGATCTGTTACATTGAGTATCTCATCATTGATAGAACCAATAAATGCAAGTCTAAGACCTACAGCCTCATCATCAAACTTCGGCCACAAAATACCGGGAGTGTCAAGAAGCTCAATATTTTTGCCAAGCCTGATCCACTGCTTACCCTTGGTGACTCCAGGTTTATTTCCAACTTTGGTACACGCCTTTCTTGCATAAGAATTGATAAATGTAGACTTGCCAACATTCGGAATGCCAACTATCATCGCCCTGATAGGCCTATTGATAATACCTCGTTTTCTGTCTCTCTCTATTTTCTCCCGGCACGCTTCTTGGACAATACCGTTAATGCTCTTCATACCGGCACCATCTCTAGCATTTATCTTTGCAACAAAAAATCCCTTATCAGTATAATATTTTTCCCACCTTGCAGTGACCGCATCATCCGCAAGATCGGTTTTGTTGAGCAATATCAATCTGTATTTGTTCTTCGCCAGATCATCTATATCCGGATTCTTGCTGCTAAAAGGGATTCGCGAATCAACAAGTTCTATAACTATATCTATGAGTTTTATGTCTTCCTGCATCATACGCTTTGCCTTTGTCATATGACCCGGATACCACTGTATATTCATAAAATGTACCTCTTATTATTTTTTCTCTCGGACTCTTCCCAGGATCTCGGACTTTTTGATATTTCCCACACTGCTGAAACGTGAATCCTGACTGCTGTCCGGATTATCCCCCAGAAGAAAATACTCATTTTCTCCAAGTGTTATCGCTGTCTCTGCAAGTCCAGCAGTCCTTATCTCACTATCTATAGGGTTATCGGCGAGTGGATTGCCATTGATATATACTTGTCCATTCCGGATAAGCACAGTCTCCCCAGGTAGTCCTATAACTCTCTTTATCGAATAATACTTATCCTGATGTTCAACTGAACGGTATGCCACGACATCATATCGGTCTGGTGATCCAACCATATAGACAGCCTTATTCATCATACACTTTTCGCCATCTGAGATAGTCGGGTTCATCGACGGACCAACCATATATACATTCTGAAAGCCAAATGCAACAAAGCCATATCCAAGTACTGCAGCTGTAAGGACTGTTATAATCCATCCAAATATATACTTTGCTGACTTTTTCAGTGTTCTCTGCTGTCTACGCTCCCTACGCTTCTCCCGGCGTATTCTTCTAATTCTGTCATATCTCTCACTCATACTGCAAAATCTCCGCCCTATTCCAAAAATGGCTGGAGTAAATATTTACCCCAGCCATCTTAGTTGTTCTACATGTTATAAGCTAAATTATTTAACAAGCTCTTTAACCTTTGCTGCCTTACCAACTCTTGAACGTAAGTAGTAAATCTTAGCTCTTCTAACTTTACCTTTTCTTACAACTTCAATCTTCTCAACGAAAGGTGAGTGTACAGGCCATGTCTTCTCAACACCGCATCCGCTAGAAATCTTTCTTACTGTGAAAGTCTCTCTGTTGCTTCCGCCCTGTCTCTTAACTACAGTACCCTCGAAGATCTGGATTCTTTCCTTGTTACCCTCTTTGATTCTGTTGTGTACCTTTACAGTATCACCTACGTTGAAGTTGTCAACGCTCTCCTTCATCTGAGAAGCCTCAAGATTCTTGATGTAATCGTTCATTGTGTTCCTCCTTAATATTCTGATGTTCTTACTGCCATATCC
>USSH01000184.1 GCA_900557435.1 uncultured Coprococcus sp.
GTGCTTAACAAAAAAGCGGTGGCAAGAGGTTGCTTTACTATGCTGGAATTTGTTTCCAGAGATAGTGTATTGAATGCTGAGATGCCTATGCTCTTGGAGGATGACAAGGTTGATGGAATAGTTGTTGTAGGTTCCATGGGTAAGGAATACCTGGAAAAGCTGGAGAAGACAGCCAAGGTTCCTATAGAATATGTGGATTACTATGACAATTCGAGACCGATAGACACGGTTATAGCAAACAGTTTCTATGGAAGCTATATGCTGACTAATTATCTGCATGATATGGGACATAGAGATATTGCATATGTTGGCACGATAGGTTCAACGAACAGTATAACTGACAGATATCTGGGTTATGTAAAATCATTGCTGGAGCATGATATTCCGCTCAGAGAAGAGTGGGTTATTCCGGACAGAGATGTGAAGACGGGGCAGTTTGACGAGGAGAACTGCTTCAAGCTTCCGGGGAATATGCCGACAGCGTTTGTGTGCAACTGTGATCTTGCGGCAGCTACGCTCATAAAGATACTCAATGCTGCGGGCTACAGAGTTCCTGAGGATGTGTCCGTTGTGGGGTTTGATAATTACTTGTATCCTGGAACCTGCGATATAGGCGTGACCACATACGAGATCAATATGCAGGAGATGGCAGAGAGAACCCTGCATAAGATTATAAAAAAGATATCCAACGAAAAATATACTGATGGCATATTTGTCGTGGATGGACGAATCGTGATAAAGGATAGCGTCGCCAGAATAGAACGATAATAAAACTACATATCAATTGTAATGCAAATCGGATATAGACACCGGTGCAGCCTGCTTGAAAGATAGCGGAGTTGTACCGGTGTCTTTTTTGAACAGATTTATAAAATGGTTTGTGTTCTCGATTCCAACCTGGGATCCGACCTCGTGGACGGACAGATCTGTTGTGAGAAGGAGTCTTTTGGCAGCATCGATCCTTCGGCTGTTGAGATAGCGCATAGGTGATTCACCGAAGTGAAATGAAAATTCTCTGCATATCCTGTATCTGCTGATCCTGTAAGTTGCCTCGAGGTCATCAAGCGACAGCGGTTCGGCGTAGTTTGTATCCATCTGATTCTTTACCGATAAAAGATAAGAAGGAACACGATCCCTCTTCTTAGATGAATTCTCAATAAATACACACAATTCGGTCAAGATGTCATTAAACCATTTGGAAATCCTGAAAATATCGGTGGCAGACAACTTCTTCTGGAGCTTGTTTATCAGTGAAAGATGGCTCCAGAGCACAGAGGCTCCGGCGGATTCCTTTTTATAAGATATGGATCCAGGTAGAAACTCGTGATACAGGCTAAGCGGAGCTCCGAGGATGAATGCCTCGTAGAAACGACACTTGCCATTGGTGGCGTATGTTATTTCTGATCCTGCCTCAAAAAGGGCGGCTGTATTCTTTGGGTATGATAATTCATTGCTGCCCGATGTTACTGTAAGAGTTCCTTCATATATATAGAAGAAATGGTAACACGGGATAAAAGAGAAAGTATAATTGCATGAGTAGGCAAAAGAAAGCTCACCACTGGCCAGAAGATGGATCAGACCATCGTTTATCATTGATTCTTCATATGTAAAGAATGCACTGTGGAATTTTGCGTTATCAATATCTTTCTGAACATTGTAGCCTGACACTATAGTGCAGGAAATTAACTCTTCTGCTAACATGTAAACCACCTCCTTTCCATAATAATACAATTATTAAACAATCATCACAAGCTAAAAGTGATGCAAAAATAGCAGTTAATTAGCTAAAAAAACGATAAAAGACCAATAAAAAGTAAAAACATATAGATAAAATGTCCATTTGATATTGAAAAAATGTAATTATAATGGTAAAATTAACGAAAAATACAAGATAATGTGATTAAAAACAAGAATGAGTGATGACTAAAAAATAAATTAATGTATACTTAATATAAAGTTAAAAACAAAGAAGGTTTTAAGGAGGACAAAACTATGAAATCAAAGCAGATTGCATGTATCGCAATGGCTGGTCTTATGGCTGCATCACTTGCAGGTTGTGGAGGCTCAGACAGCGATAACAAGGACACAACAGAGGCAACAAAGGCTGCCACAGAGGCAACAGGAAGTGATTCAGCAGATGACACAACAGCTGATGCTGAGGGAATCAAGTCATATGCAGACATCCAGTTAGGAACAGACTTCACAGATCTTTCAGCAGAGATCAAGTTCTACAACAACAGAACTGATATGGACTCAGATGACTACGGCGGAAAGAACTGGAAGCAGTATCTTGAGGACTTCAACAAGGAGTATCCAAACATTAAGGTTGATGTCATCACAGATACAAACTATGCAGAAGATGCTCTTACACATCTTCAGTCAGGAAACTACGAGACAGTAATGTGTATCCCGGCAGTTGACATGGCAGACCTTTCAACATACTTCATGTCATTTGGCGATTATGATACCATGAGCAGCCTTGTAAATTACTCAAACAGATGGCTGTATCAGGGTCAGGTATATGGTGTACCTCTTGCAGCTACAACACAGGGTATCGTATACAACAAGAAGGTATTTGCTGATGCAGGTGTGACAGATGTACCTAAGACACCAGAGGAGTTCATCGCAGCTCTTAAGGCCATCAAGGAGAAGAATCCAAAGTGCATCCCACTTTACACAAACTATGCGGCAGGTTGGACAATGGGAGCTTGGGATGATTATATCTCAATCACAGCAACAGGCGATGCTACATACAAGAACCAGAAGTTAGCCCATACAAAGGATCCATTCAAGAACTACGGTGACGATACACATGCTTATGCAGTATATAAGATCCTTTACGATGCAGTATCACAGGGACTTACAGAGGATGATTACTCAACAACAGATTGGGAGTCATGTAAGGGAATGATCAACAACGGCGAGATCGGATGTATGGTACTTGGTTCATGGTCATACCCACAGATGGAAGCAGGCGGACCTAACGCAGACGATATCGGATACATTCCTTTCCCTATCTCAGTAAATGGCAAGCAGTACGCTTCATCAGGTGCAGATTACTGCTACGGTATCAATGTAAACGCTTCAGATGATGAGAAGCAGGCAGCTCTTGTATTTGTTAAGTGGATGACAGAGAAGTCAGGATATGCTTACAACGAGGATTCACTTGCACTTGTTCCTGGCGCTGAGTCAAAGATCTCATTTGACGGTGTTGACTTCGTTGCAGATGAGGCAGCTCTTGAGGGTGAGGAGGATTACCTCAACCAGCTCAACTCAGAGTCAGAGCTTAACGTAAGCAATGGTGGTAACGACAAGATCCAGGCCATCATCGAGCATGCTGCAAACGGCGACATGTCATTCGACGATATCATGGCTGAGTGGAACCAGAAGTGGTCAGATGCTCAGGAGTCATTAGGCATCGAGGTTACAGAGAAGTAATAAAGACTCTATTATAACAAGTAAGAATAAGCTACAGACCGGGGTGGAATTGCCCGCCCCGGTTTATTAAAAAAGGCGGTGGAATGAGTATGGCTAACAAAAAACAATCCGGCTTTGGTAAATGGGCGTCAAGCAGGAAGGGGCAGCAGGTTATAATATGCGCAGCCTTCGCAATTATCCCATTGCTTTTGCTATTAGTATTTACATATATACCATTCGGAGAGATGGTTAAATTTAGTTTCTACAAGATGAAATATACGACGCCTGTAGAAAAGAGAGAATTCGTAGGATTAGCAAATTATATCGATGTGTTCACAAGAAAAGACTGTTTCGGTGCATTAAAGCTCAGTTTGTATTACATCGTAGGAGCACTTGTACAGTTAGTGCTTGCACTTTTCCTTGCAACTCTTCTGAGTTTCAGAGTAAAAGGTGGTAACCTTTTCAAGGGATTTATTTTCTTCCCTTATCTTATCAGTGGTATCGCTGTAGGTTTCATTTTCAAATTCTTCTTCACAAGAGGATTCGTGTTTGACTCAATCCTTCAGTTGTGTGGATTTAGCTTAGACAACCTTCCATACTGGCTCAAAGACCAGAGTGTCAACAACTGGACACTGGTTTCAACCTCGGTCTGGAGATACCTTGGACAGATGATGGTTCTCTTCATTGGAGCTATCATGTCGGTAGATGCAGAACTTTATGAGGCGGCAGAGCTTGATGGTGCAAATAAATTCCAGCAGTTTAGATATATCATACTGCCAAGTATCAAGACAATCGTTACATTAAATGTAATTTTGGCAATAACAGGATCACTCAGTGCTTTCGAGCAGCCTTTCGTTATCACAACAGGTGCAAACGGAACAGGTACTTACTTCATCATTATGAACAAGATAGCACATACAAGCCAGAAGGTCGGTCTTGCTTCAGCAATGGCCGTTGTACTTCTCCTTATCATACTTATATGTGCTGCGCTTCAGAAGCTGTTCTTTGAGTACATCTTCAAGGATTCAAGCTCAGATGATGAGAGTTATAAGGCAAAGAAGCTTCGCAAGAAACAGGAGAGAGATACCAAGAAATACATGAAGCAGATGGCTGCTTCTGCGAAGGGAGGCAAGTAACATGGCAAGAGGAAAGACAGATGTGCCAAGCATAGCACCAATAAAAGAAAAACGAACCGTTGGATATTATGTAAGAGGTTTCCTCAAGTACTTTGTACTCATATTCTTCTCGCTGTGTGCGGTTGTACCTCTTATATCATGTGTTACAACAGCCTTCAAGACAACAGATGAGTATAAGGCTACTTCAGTAATGGAACTTCCTGAAAGCTTTCTGAACTTCAGCAACTTTGTAAAGGCATTCACGACTGCCAACATGGGTCGTGCATTCCTCAACTCAGTAATAGTCATGGTATGCGTACTTATCGTGTCAGTTGTAATAGGAACACAGCTTGCATATGTGCTTAACAGATTCAAGTTCCCGGGAAATGGATTTATCAGAACACTTTTTCTCGTAGCATCACTGCTCCCTGCAGTTGCTATGCAGGTTACAGTCTACAACATCATGGGTGATCTGAGATTCATAGATCACTTATATGGTTACATCATCATGAGCTGTGGTACAGATGTTATCTCAATCTACATCTTTATACAGTTTATGGAGAACATATCAGTATCTCTTGACGAGTCAGCTATCGTGGATGGTGCATCATACTGGACTATCTACTGGAAGATCATACTTCCACTTCTTAAGCCGGCTATCGTTACAGCTTGTATATTGAAGGGCGTTGTAATCTACAACGAGTACTACGCTGCAAACCTTTACCTCATAAGCCCGGAGATCAAGACAATGGCTATCTCACTCTACAAGTTCGTAGGACCTATGGGCAGCCAGTACAATCTGATCTGTGCAGGTGTCATCATCTCGATGATACCGGCACTTATAGTATTCATCTGTTGTCAGAAACAGATCTACAGTGGTATTACACAGGGTGCTGTAAAGGGTTGCAGCGTAG
>USSH01000185.1 GCA_900557435.1 uncultured Coprococcus sp.
GGCGGTAACGATATCGCCCACAACGCCGCCATCGTTGAACAGGCTGTAGTAATCGCGGTATTTGGGGTAAAAATTCACCTCCACCGACACCACAAAATTGATGCTGGTGATCAGGATGGTAAGGAAGGCGATCAGCGCCGGGACGTCGTAATAGGGTGCCCCGTAAAAAAGGCCCTTCACCTGCACGCCCTCCGGACCCAGCCAGCAGATGACGAGGTGGGCAAACAGGCCGATGTTGGTGCCAAGGCCCGTAAATGCCAGCGGCAGGAACTCATCCATCCACCGCAGGAAGGTCCAAGGGCTTTCGCTGCTCTGGGGGAAGTAGCGGTAGAGCAGCACCACATCCCAGACCATCATCAGGCCGTAACCCATGGTCACAGCAAAGAGCATTCCTTCCAGCACCGGACAGCCCAGCAGCACCACCAGCACGAACCCCAACCCGAACTCTGCTCTTATTTACTTCTGCAACTTCCTGAACTCTCTTCCATACGCCACGCACATTACAATCAAGATAACCCCAACTACCACTATCGGCATAACACCTGTGTCAAATGCAAACATACATATAAACATGATCACCCACATGACCAATCCCACCTTAACCCCTGCCATAAAGCCTTTCTTTGATGACTTTGCGATCACAACAAGTTCAGCCTCATCTGAAGATTTTTCCCAGTCACGTCTGAAATGAATATCAAATATATTGCCATTTTTCTCAGGATTCAGTTTTTTCTCCTCATCTATCACAAGTTTTTCAATGACGCAATAGAATACCAGCGAGATTACGAATACCAATTCTGACACTATAGCCATGACCGTGCCATTTTTATTTCCATATGCTCTATCTATTGCATATATACACACTGGAAACAACACAAATCCCACAAATACGACAACACTCGGAAAAAATGACACACTTGTTATCCTGCGCTCTATATCCGCTATCTCATCCTCATTTTCCCCATCCCAGTTTCCTATATCCCGCTTCAACCTTCCATACATGACAAATATCGCCACAAATGTCGCCAACGCAAGCACTCCATATACTATCGGAAGCGTATCTGCTGTGAGCCTCCAGATACTGTCCCAGTCAACTTTATTTAAGCTGTCCTTATTTGCCCCAACCAGCCTTCCAGCCAAATAACCACCAAACAAACTGGCCACAATTATAATTCCAAATGTTATATATATCTTCAGATTACTTTTTTTATTAACTTTTTTATCAACATCTCTCATATCATATCCTCTTTTCATTCTATGAATTAACACGATCTTATCCGTATATCCAGTGTCATTCCTTCTCATCCTCATACTGAAAAATGTCCTCGACACTGACACCACACACCTTTGCGATCTTAAGTGCCAACGTCACCGATGGGCTATAATCGCCCCTCTCTATCTGGCTTATCGTCTGTCTCGAAGTCTGAACCAATGCGCCCATCTCCTGCTGGTTGACCCCCAGCTTCGCCCTGTATTCCTTTAACTTGTTGTACAGCGGCATCTATATCACCTCCAGCTTATCTATCCGTATCATCATCTGCTATGCTGTTCTCACTCTCAGATTTTGTTCTATCTTTAACGTTCTCCCCATCTGACGCTTCCGTTCTATCTTCCACATTCTCCATGTCTTCTAACTCAGATCCGTCTGTCATACCATGCACTGCATACCTATGTGTGGAAGTCCCCCATATCATGCTAAAACTTATTCCAAAACAAACCCCGAGAGAGATTCCAAGTGCCAGATTGTCAAATAACATTCCATAGATAACGCCTAGTGCTATCCCCATCACCAATCCATACGGTATACCTGTCGACTTCTCTCTCTTACACACGTATACCCTGTCTTTCCACATAAAACCATCAGTTTTCCCATCACCCAAAACATCAAGCACACTCTGGTACACATTGCTGTGGGCCACCTCCGCCATATCTTCGTGTACGTTCTCCGCATCAGGGTGAACATATGACTTTCTTAGCTTATATATAGCCAGCGTATCATTTCCACTTTCAGGTTCAGGTGACAATTCATTTCTCAAAATATTCACCTTGTCAAATAAAAAACAGCTCCACATCTTTTTTTCCCGAAAGAATCCATACACCGGCAGTCCCAATTTCAAATTTTCCCGAATCTCTTCCTCAAGCTCTTTCTTGCTGCACACCTCAGTCATGGCATCTCCAAGCTTGTTCTTTTTTAACGTTCTCTCTGTGATGGCTGTCACAGAATATCCTTTAACCTGAGTTTTTAATTTATTTACAGAATTTCCATCGTCTTTAATCTCAAACATTGACCTTATCGCTTCACTGACAGATTTCTTATTACCTTTATCAACCTCTTTATCTCTAGCCTTGTCATTTCTTTTTCCCATGTCTTCACTACCCCATTTTTATTCTTACCACAAGAAGCCCAGGCTAATTTCACGCCATTCTCAGCTTACTATTTACCCTAAATTCAAGCCATATATAATTTATATATGCCAAATGACAACTATAGTTGTCATTCACTGTATAATGGAGTATAACAAATGACAAGGAAAGTTGTCAATACTTTTTGACAACTTTCCTTGTCATCATTTTTAATATTGCTATATATACATATCCCGATTCGTTATGAATCCTAACTGGTCAGTTCATCTTTATATCATACTTTTCTATATCGACTACTGCCTTGCCGTCACACGAGAATTCTATTCCAGTGGCCGTGACTGGAGTATATATTGCTATACTCATCGTCATGATCCCATCGTTCACGAACAGCTCTATAGAATTTCTGTCCAGTATAAATCTAAGCTTTATCTGCTCATCAATGCTGCCTACATCTTCGGCAGACCCACGTTGACTATCCGCTGAATATGACGGCTTAACTTCCGCCCTTCTGATACATACCACATCCCTCTCAAAACCAGCAAATGTCCTGTCAAGCTCTATGATATTTTTGCGCCTGTCATATGTAAATCTCGTATAATACCTATCGTTCTTTGCCAAATCGATCACAAACTCATTGTATCCGTCACCTTTGACCATTATCTCCATATCAATGAATCTGCCCCTGATTCCATCAAATTTGCATGTTCCACTGACCGGTTCATTTCTCAATACAACCTTGTCTGATCGATAATTTTCTATCTCCCTGACTGGTCTCTGTATAAGTCTTCCATCCTTCAGGCTTATCTCTCTTGGCAGTGTCATCATTCCCTGCCACATCTGTCCCTGAGGAATCCAGAGATTATGCCAAGACTGCATCCACGCGATCATAACCCTTCTGCCATCCGGCAGCAATGTCGTCTGTGGCGCATAAAAATCAGTTCCATAGTCTAGTGAAAATGGCTCTCCGCCCTCAAAACGCTTTGTCTTGTCATCATATTCTCCAATAAAATACATGGAATTATTGCCATTATGAAATTCATATCCCTTGGCCACCATCTCTATAGGAGATACAAGAAGCACCTTATGACCATCGATCGCGAAGAAATCCGGGCATTCCCATACCCCGCCATAATCCTTATCGTTTCTTGCCAGAACACTCTCAAAATTCCAATTCACAAGATCCTGACTGGAAAATAATACAACTTGCCCTTTCTTATCTTCATCTACAGTTCCCGCGACCATATAGTATATTCCGTCTTCCTGCCAAACCTTAGGATCCCTGAAATCTTCTTTGCTCAGACCATAAGGAAGCATATCTCCGTTTACCACCGGATTGCCGCCTATCTTGGTATACTCTGTTCCGTCTCCGACAGCTATACTCTGATTCTGCAGGACACCTTCACCATCAGGATTCTTCATAACGCTCGTATATATGAGTATATGTCTCCCCTTATCTTCTATGGCCGTACCAGAGAAGCAGCCATCCTCATCATATTCCGTGTCCGGAGCCAAAGCCACCGGAAGCTGTTCCCATTTCATCATGTCGTCAGTCACCTGATGTCCCCAATGCATAGGTCCCCATTCTGTACTATATGGATGATACTGATAAAGCAAATGTATTCTGCCTCCATACACGGAAAATCCATTTGGGTCATTCATCCAGCCCACAGCTGGTGTTACATGAAACAAAGGTCTGTCATTGGCAGCAATTTCATTCTTCGTTTCGTATTCCCTGGCAGCAGCAAGTTTTTCACTGACAACCATATCGTCCATAGCATCCGTTATTCTGTCCATCTTATATATACTCCTTATCACTGTTGTTTTTATATTAAGTCTAACATCACATTATCCTTATCTCCGAAATTAAAATAGAGACACTTTCAATGTATCATACACATAACCTATTGAAAATGTCTCTTTCTAATTTATATACAATTCTTATCTCTACATACATACTACTATAGCAGACCTACACTGAAGTATCTCTCAGCCCTGTCCGCCATAACTGTAGCTATGACCTTATCCTTCCCATACTTCTCCGCCATCTGCATGGCTGCCCATACATTTGCACCTGATGAAGTTCCAACAAGAAGTCCCTGCTTTCTAGCAAGATTTCTTGCAGTCTGTATTGCATCCTCATCTGATACCTCCACAACATCAGTTATCATATCCGTATCAAGCACATCTGGCACAAATCCATCTCCAATGCCCTGTATCTGATGGATTCCCGGGCCATCTCCGTGCAGCGCTGACACGCCCTTAGGCTCAACGGCAACAATCTTCGTATCTGGATTTTTCTCCAACAGATATTTAGCTATACCTTGGAGAGTACCCCCACTTCCAACACCAGACACATATATGTCTATCTTCTGACCAAGCTGTTCGCACATCTCGACCGCAGTTGTGTGATAATGCGCATCTGGATTCGCCTGATTGACAAACTGCTGCGGCATAAAATACTTCTCCGGATCAGATTCCGCTATCTCATTTGCCTTATCAACAGCACCGCCAATGCTGAGAACAGGATCTGTAAGTACCAAATCCGCACCAAATGCCCTGATAACCTTCTTGCGCTCCTCACTCATATTCTCCGGCATCACAATTATCACTTTATAGCCTTTCTGAACACCACAGAGTGCAAGACCTATTCCGGTATTGCCGCTAGTAGGCTCTATAATGGTCATTCCCGGCTTGAGTTTTCCCTCAGTCTCTGCTACCTCTAACATGTTTTTTGCAATCCTGTCCTTAATACTTCCGCCAGGATTAAGAAATTCTGCCTTTGCAAATATATTGTAACCTGTAGATTTTCTCAGACACATAAGCGGAGTATTCCCTATCAGATCAAGCACATCATTGTAATACATATTAATCCCTTCTCTTCCTTGCTTTATAATATACTATTTTACATATTTTTTTACTAAAGTCACTATAAAATTATAGTCGGATGCTATAGATACAAAAGACTCAGAAAACCTGACTTGCAAGTTTTCTGAGTCTTATCAGCAGGGGATGAGAGAATCGAACTCC
>USSH01000186.1 GCA_900557435.1 uncultured Coprococcus sp.
CAAGATGATGCTTAAGCCTACACGTATGAAGGTTTCGACCTGTGCCAGCGGTGCCGAGTGTCTGGAGCTTATAAAAAAGTACAGGTATGATATCATCCTTATGGATCACATGATGCCTGAGATGGATGGCATGGAGACATTTCGCCGTGCTATGCTCATGCGCGACAGCCTGTGTGGCAGGAGTACATATATAGTCATGACTGCAAATGCTGTCATGGGTGCAAGAGAGATGTATCTGGCGGAAGGATTTAAGGATTATATCAGCAAGCCGGTACAGCCGGAGGTGCTGGAAGATATCCTGATGAGATATATACCTGAGGATAAGCTGGTGGATTCGACGGTATGTGATGAAGATCAGGAGAACTCAACAATAGAGACTGGAACCGAAGACGACACCACAGATGAAAAAACAGATGTTATGGGAAGACAGCATAAAGCTGCGGAAGAGTCTTGCGCGGCAGAAAAATGTGATAATATGACTCGAGATGGGCTTCCAAAACAGGATACAGATACATACTGGAAAGATGTTCACATTGATCACGAGAAAGGCCTTACATACTGTGGGGGCAGTGAAGACTTTCTGAAAGAAATCATATCAATGTATGTAGCTGACGACAAGCGCACAGAGATACAGAAGGCTTTTGATGAAAAAGATTGGGACAGCTACAGGATACTGGTACATACGGTGAAAAGCACATCCAGAACAATCGGAGCCATGGAGCTGGGTGACGAGGCGCAGGAGCTGGAGAATGCGGTTAAAGAACTTGATGTGGATATGATCTGCAAGATGCATGAGAGTGTGATGGCTTCTTACTCGGCTGTACTTGACTGGTGCTGTGTGACAACCGCTCAGTAGGCCTGATATTTTCACAAGGCGACAGAATGTAGAACATAGTGCACATATGCAATCTTGCAATATGCACAAAAACAGATTACTAATACATGAATACTTGACATTTTCCCATATAATAATACGTTATGATGATATATAATGTTGTATTATTTGAAAAATGGGGGAGACCAGACATTTGTGTTTAGACGTGGCAAATGATAATAGAAAAGGGAGATAGAGAATGGCTGGAATTATGAACATAAAACCGGGTACAAAGATGAGGGCAGCTCTGGATGTACCTGCAAATCAGGAACCGAAATTTAATATGATGTGCACTTTTAACAAGGCACTTGATGAATCTGCGTTTCTGGTATCTATCCCTATGGTTGACTCAAAAGCTTACATACCGGATGAGAATCAGAAGATTCTGTTCAGATACGGCGAGGGGGAGAATGCCCAGGTCGCAGCAGGGTATGTGGATGATGTTGTCAAAGAAGGAATCAGACGCTACTGGAAGGTCAGAAGGGTAGCGGAGAACAGACAGTTTGTAAAGCGTGTTGATGTCCGTATGAAGGTTGAACTGCCGATCACATACATGCAGGACACATGGGCACTCAACGCACAAGGTGAGATAGACAAGGAAAAAGGCGAAACAGCCGATATATCGAATAATGGTCTTGCGGTCTATATGAACAGATGGTTTAATGTAGGCGAGTCGTGCAGATTTACACTTCCGCGTATAGGAAATGCGACAGATGGCCAGGAAGCTCAGGATGTGGTGGGTGTTGTGTGCTGGACCAGAGAGCTGCCAAAGGGTGGTTCGTACAGATTTGTGACAGGTATACAGCTCAGATTTGCAGATATTCAGGAACGCGGACAGATGCAGAATTATGTATCATACGTGAAGAAAAGGTACAAGTTGTAGAGGCTTGTGACTGACTGGTGACAGGATGGATAAAGATAAAGACAAGATGGCGGGAATCCCTGCAGCAGATGAGAGGGATCCAAAGCCTGTTGATAAAGTGAATAGTGATTCCACTTATGCCGATGCGGCTTCCGAAGACGAGACTGCGGCTGCAGATGCTTTGACAGCAGAGGATTCCGGGAAAGCCTCTGCGGGACAGCCCGGAACAGAAGACATGGGCACCCGTGAGGGGAAAAAGCCTCGCATGAGCCGCAGGGAGAGAAGACTTTCTAGAAAAGCAGAGAGAGAGCAGATCCTTCGTATCCGGGAGCTTGAGGAGCTCATGAGCCAGACCGGCGGTGACGTGGATCCGGAGAAGATAGTCAGCATGTACGTCCCTCACAGACGCAGGAGACGTATAGGTGCGGCACTGCTTCGAATGGACAGATGGAGACTCATTCTGCTCGGACTTCTTTTGGTTGTGTGTGTTCTCTTTATAGTAGCATTTATGCAGGAAAAGATGGGTAACTTCACCATCAACCTGAACAGACTTGAGCTGTACCGCAAGGGAATAAGCATAGCTGATACGGGAACATTTGACGATGCTACGGCGAGACTGACAGCGGACGCCGTGGTTGATGCAACCAATATATCCATAGATGATATCCCGGATGATGTGGATGAGCTTGAGGGAAGCCACAACGGCAAGAACTATATGGCGTATACATATTACATAAGGAATGCCGGCAAGGAAGACCTGGGATATGTGGCAAGAGTCAACATAGATTCCTGTGCAAAGGGTGCAGAGAAAGCAGTCAGGGTCGCTGTGTGGCGCAATGGCAAAAGGGTGGTATATGCAGCACCCGCGACAGATGGCATGCCCGAGGACGGCTGTGAGAATTTCGAGTCTGACGAGACTGTGTGCTCCTACAGTGAGGACAATTTCCTCGTTGGAAATGTAGATAAGTACACGATAGTGATATGGATGGAGGGCGATGACCCCGAGTGTGTCGACTCGATCATAGGCGGCAGCGTACAGTTCAGCATGAGGATCGATGCAGACTATGACGATGAGACGAGTCTTCTGTGGAAGTTTGTCACAGATATCAAGGATACACTTACAGGCAACAAGCCGATCAATGCCGCAGGAAATGACGCTCCGAATGGCAGCTATTATGGCGATGGAGAGGTCACCTGGGACAGTAGAAGGAATAAAGATGACGGAACAGAAGGTGCGACAGATGACGCGACGGACGACGAAACTGATGGTGCGACAGGTGGCGGAACCGAAGGCGCAGATGGCGGAGCTGAAGGCGCAACAGACGGCGGTACTGAAAGGTGACAGAACTGAAGGCGCAACAGATGGCGGAACCAACGATACAGATTCGTGATCCGGTAACTCGGAGAATGGGCCTGATAAATGAAAATCAGGCTGACAGTCTGTGCCGGCGGCAAAGAAATGGTTAAGATATAGCTTTGAACTCCGTCAAAAGCAAGAATATGCATATGCAGCAGATATATTCATGATATGTGCAGCTCCACAACCGCTGCGGATATCATGCTTATATATAGAAACAATCTGAATAGGGGAGATATCTACGGGTGCCCTGCAGTGAAATGAAATCCTCACCGGATACGGTGGAGATGAACTCTTTCAACCGGGCCCGGTGGGAGTTTGATTTCAGTGTGTGGCAGACAAAAGATAGAACCTGATCGGAAAGTTTCAACAGACAATAATTAAACAAAAAAACAACTAATAACTAAAGAGGAGGAGATTATTATGGAAAATACAAAAACCGTAAAAGCTCTCAAAAAGCAGCTCGTAGCTGCAATCGCGATGGTGCTCGTGGCTGCTGTAGCACTTGGATCATCGACTTACGCATGGTTTGTGAGTAACAACAGCGTTACAGCAACCACCAGTACAATAAGCGCGCAGTCCAATGCACCATTCCTGAAGATTGATAAGACGGATATAACAGAGAATTCAGGAACAAGCATAGATTTCAAAGACGTCGATAAAGCAGAACTTTATCCAGCACAGGTCGTAAAAGCTGCTACAGATACAACTCCGTTATTCCAGTCAGCGTATGCATCTGCAGCAGATGCAGCAACAGAGCTTGCTAATTCGCGTTATAATGTCGGTGCTGCTTCTGCGGCAGTTGAGGGCAAGTTCGCAGTTGAAGAGTCGTTCAAGATTGGTACAAGCGATAATAAGGCTGGTGCATTCAGCAAACTTAAGGTGGCTAGCGTTGAGGTTGTCACAGGTAAAGAAGATGCAGATGGACTTAAGAATGCTATTTCGGTCCTTCTCGTATGTGGTGATAAGTGGGCAGTGTACAAGGCGAGCACAGACGGTGCAGTCCTCACAGAATATACAGATAACACCGCTATCACATGTACAGCAACAAACGGAGTCCTTGCAGATGAGATAGCGGCTGGAAAATCGGTTGAAGTGAAGGCTTATGTGTTCTATGATGGCTCACAGGATAATGTTAAGACAACAAATATCGCAAATCTTACAGATTGCAATGTAAAGCTTACATTCACAGCAACACCTGTAAATACTCAGGGTACAGAAGTTAATGCGCCTAACGCAGTAAAATAGTAATTAATTGTTGATATCAGTGCGCAATATGTTTCCCCGCGGTTGTGGCGCGGGGGACATTTTAAAGGGTAGAAATAAGAGAGTTGTTTCTGCATTTTAAAATGTCTTGCAAGTATGTAGAATCGTGAAAGAGGTGATGATGGTGAAGCATATTCGACAATTAAAAAAAGAACTTGTGGGAGCTATAATTTCACTGGCAATCACGGTATTGGCACTTGCGTCCACTACATATGCCTGGTTTGTGACAAACAACAAAGTAGAAGGAACGACATCTACGATCAGTGCTACAACCAATGGATTTATTCTTCAGATTGGTGAATTGTCAAAAGGAGCCCAGCATGGTGGAGAACAGAAATCTCTGGAAGCAACTTCCAAAGGAGCAACTTTAAGTCCGGCATCTACGGATGATCTGAAAAATTGGTATGTGTGTCAGAGCTTCAATAATCAAGGTCTTGTCACCGACTATTCTGAGCCAACTTTTGCAACAGGAGCAAATGCCATACCAGGCAATTATGATAAGGATTATTTTGCATTTATAAAAAGTGATTATATTGTTTATACGATTACAGACACTGGTACGGCAGATGTATATCTGGATGCAAGCGATGGTGCCCCTGTCACAATTACAGCAAAAGGTGGCAACGGTTCCAAGACGGTTACGGATTCTATGCGTGTTGCGATCACTACGCAGGCAGTCGCGGCAGACGGAAAGACTCCTGTTGGAGAAGAAACGCTCCGTATCGTATACGCAAAAGATAATGAAACAGGAGAAGGTAATGACAGCACTGCCAAGGCCGGATGGACAAGTATTCAGAAGGTAAACGGAAAGCCGAAACTTGATACAGTTACATATCCATATGTTTACACAGGACATTATACTGATCAAAGGATAACCGGTGCGAAGAATTGGGCCGCAACAAAGGATGGCGAAAACTTTACGATTCCAACCAATTCAGAAGCAATTGCAACAAATGTCGGATATGATGGAATTGCCGTTCATGTCTACATCTGGATGGAGGGAACAGATGCAGACTGTGTGAATG
>USSH01000187.1 GCA_900557435.1 uncultured Coprococcus sp.
TAGATCCATGTCATTCTCCTTCTGCTTCCTGCTTGAGGATGCACTGTTTTTTATAAATGATCACATTCACTGTAATCTGGAACTTTTTGTTACTGTTTACAGGTTATCCTGTGGACAGTAACAATTATTATACGAAAACAATGAGAAAGTGGTAGGTAGAGAAATGAATTTTTTGGAAGAGAGAATAACAAAGGATGGAATAGTTAAGGAGGGCAATGTTCTCAAGGTGGATAGTTTCCTTAACCACCAGATGGATATACGTCTGTTTGACCAGATCGGTGAGGAGTTCAAGAAGAGATTTGAGGGAACGGAGATCAACAAGATCCTTACTATAGAGGCATCGGGAATAGGTATTGCATGTGTTGTTGCCAGACATTTTGATGTGCCTGTTGTATTTGCGAAGAAGTCAAAGAGCATCAACATAGAGGGTGATGTGTATGTGGCAGAGGTAGAGTCGTTTACACACAAGTGCAAGAATCAGGTCATCGTGTCCAAGAAGTTCATCAATCCTGAGGACAAGATTCTTATCATAGATGATTTCCTTGCAAATGGATGTGCGCTTCAGGGGCTCATCTCCATAGTGAAGTCGGCAGGTGCCAGCGTTGAAGGAATCGGAATAGCAGTTGAGAAAGGCTTCCAGACAGGCGGACAGGTCATCAGAAATCTCGGATATCATCTTGAGTCACTTGCGATAGTGGACAGCATGGATGCTGCTACGGGCGAGATAAAGTTCAGGGAGCAGTAGGATCGCTGCGGGATATTTGATGGTATATATAAGATTCATGAATAATATATAGGTAAGAGAGACTGAGAATTGACATGACTTGACAGATTCTCAGTTTTCTTTTTATATGAATGGCGGATATTTGCTGAGAGGTGGGGTATATGGGAAATAACAATCTAGAAGAAAAAAATGTTTCTATGCCTGAGAAAATTGGAGGCGTAATATTTGGCATATGGTTTGTTGCCAGTATTATAGCCGGATTTGTTGCAAATGAGATCGGAACGGATGCTGTTATGCTTGTTGTGGGGCAGTTTTTTGCCGGGATAGTTCTTGTCATAATTCTAAAGACTCTTATTCCGATGGTTAAGAAGCGAAAGCGGGGGAGCATTATCGGTATAGTGTTCATATCTGTGTTTGCCGGTGCTGCATCGGCGCTGATATGGGCGGCGTGTGCTGTGAAAGATGGCTCTTTTGCGGATAAGATAGTATTGCTCCCGGAACGGATATTGGGGAGAGAAAATTGCAATGTTGGAGTATTTTATGCAGAGATATTTGCATGTGCATTCTTTGTGGTCAGTGCAATAACACTGCTCTCTGTGATATGTAAGAGAAAAGCGCTTGAGCGAAGATGTTCATTTACTGTGAAAGCTGTATGCCATGATGTACGTGCAGATATGAGACAGGATATGAGAGCCGGCAGAAGATATCCGGAGGCGGGAGTATTTGAATTTACATACAGGGATAAGCAGTATAAAGTGTATGAGCAGACATATGTATATGGACTGAATATAAGTAAAGGCGATGTGGTATATCTTTATATCAACCCAGAAAATCCGTACGAATTTTATCTGGAAAACAGTGGTATATTCAGCAGTCAGGCGATATGGTCAGCAGTTTTTTTGATGGTTATATCAGGTTTGATGGCCGCAGGCTGCAATTTGTTGATTTTTAGGTGAAAAAAGTACAGTTGTCTATATAAAAACGGGGGAATCGTGCTAGAATGTGACATATGAATTCAGATGGAGGGTTGCGGATGCATGAATATCATGGCGCAGTGCGATCACAGTCACCTGAACAAAATGGAGGCTGAGAGGAGAACTGAGATGAACAAATTATATGATTTCAAAATTGCCGGTACTGGATTATTGGTATTGTTTGCCGGTGCTTTTATCGTATGGAGACTTCACAGCTCGGAGCTGCTTGCAAAGCTGTATTCCACAATGAAGATATGCTCGTCAAGCTGTTTGATATCGCAAGAATGTTTATAATAAAAAATAGCCAGGTGTATGTTCTCCAATTTGGAGAATATGCACCTGGCTGTTTCTACGTAATTTTATCTGAAACTCTTCAGCCAATTGACGAGAGAGTCGTGCCAGATATTGTCTACGACTGTCTTTTTCATCTGTGCGTCAACAGGTCCGTTTCCGGCAAGCTTTGCAAGGACTGCAGCCTGAAGCTCTGGAACTGTCATTGACTCAGGTGACTTGCTCCAATCCATGGTGATGGTGGATGGATCTGCAGGATCATCGGAGGCTGTAGCGTTTGGTGTGCTTTCTGATTCGGACTCCTTAGCTGTGGTTTCAGAGGCTGTATTTTCTGACGCTGTTTTTGCGGTTTCAGCTTTTGGAGCCGCAGCTTTAGTATCTTCAGCTTTGGTAGTTTCGGACTGTGTGTCCTCAACGACCATGTCTGTTGCTTTTTCTGTGTCCACGCTAGGGGCTTCTATATTCGTATTTATACTATTAGTATTCTCAACATTTACGCTCTGAGCCTTAACCGGCTTGACATTCAGGTCAGTTCCATCAGGCACCCAGATCTCACCGCTGTTTGCCGGCTGGGTTATGTTGATATGTCCATCCTGAACAGATACCTTTTCGCCTGACAGGGTACCGATATACGCTGCGCAGTTTCCTGCTGCGAGGTGCATTCCGGCTGGTGCATCGTCGTTGTTCACTGACACGATGACACGTGTTCCGTCAAGATCCCTTGCGTATGCGAACTGTCTGTTGGTGAGCATCAGCTCATCGTAGCTGCCATATGACAGTGCAGGAACAGCCTGACGTACCTTGCCGAGTGCGGCGATGAGTGTTGTGCAAGGGTTAGTTTTTACTGAATCCTTGTAATCTTCTATATTGAGAGCTGGTCTTAAGCTGTCGTCTGAGCCATATTCCTTGCGTCCCTCAATACCGAATTCTGAACCGTAGTATATGCTAGGCACACCCGGAAGAGTGTAGAGCAATACATGTACAGGTGCAAAATGTGCCTTGTTGGTAAGCTTTGTATAGATACGCTCCACATCATGGTTGTCTACAAAGTTGTAGAGCTTTAATGTTCCCATGTTCTGGAGACGTCTTACAGTGTGCGCAATTTCAAAATAGTTGTGGTCATTGTGACCGCTGTACAGAGCCTTGTGAAGTGTGTAGTTGGTGACGCTGTGAAGAGTCTCGCCGTTTACCCAACGGCTGTAGTCGCCGTGGATGACCTCGCCCATGAGCCAGAAATCCGGCTTCACTTCATTTGCTGTGCGGCGCAGTGCCTTCATGAAATCAAAGTCAAGGACGTCCGCAGCGTCAAGTCTGATTCCGTCCACATCGAACTCGCTCACCCAAAAACGGATCACATCGCATATATAGTCAACGACAGCAGGATTCTTCTGATTCAGTTTGACGAGAAGGTTGTAGCCGCCCCAGTTGTCGTAGGAGAAACCGTCGTTGTACTCGTTGTTGCCCCAGAAATTCACATTGCAGTACCAGTCCTTGTACTGTGAATTCTCTCTGTTTGCCTGGATGTCCTTGAATGCGAAGAAGTCACGGCCTGTGTGGTTGAACACTCCGTCAAAGATGACCTTTATGCCCTGCTCGTGGCAGTAAGCCACAAATGCAGTCAGGTCTTCATTTGTTCCGAGACGGGAGTCAAGCTTCTTGTAATCTGTGGTCTCGTAGCCGTGTCCAACGGACTCGAAGAGTGGTCCGATGTACAGCGCTGATCCGCCAATCTCCTTTATATGATCCACCCATGGAAGCAGGGTGTTTAAGCGGTGAACAGGCTCACCGTAGTCGTTCTGTTTAGGGGCTCCCGCAAGTCCCAGTGGATAAATGTGATAAAAAACTGCCTCATCATACCATGCCATAGTTATCCCTCCATATTTTAGGCGCTGTCAAATACAAAGCACCCGATATTATTTGATATACGCTGTGAGCTGCAAGTGTTATCAGAAACTGCCCACAACGTTTATATTATACTAAAAAAATTAGAAAAATGCGACAAAAAGTCATGTATGTATTGCACGAACTATGGTAGAATCATTTCTGTTGTAAAATGACGAAAAAAATACAGGAGACATCGGGCTCCATCGCATGTGACGGATATGTCAGCGCACTGTCATCAGTGTTCGGCTGTCTGCCTATCACATCATTCAGCCAGAATGTCGGACTTGTTGCCATGACAAAGGTTGTCAACAGATTTACCATAGCTACAGGTGCGATCATCATGATCCTTGCCGGAATATTCCCGATCTTCGGTGCAGTGCTTGCAACCCTGCCAGACGCAGTACTCGGTGGATGTACCATCATTCTGAATCTAGTGCTTCCTAAGAACATGGATGCCCACGAGGCCCCAAAGACTGAGGATGCAGAATAAAAACCTTTCATAAGGTGTAAGTGTTAATCACAGCGTCGTTCTGATATTATGATATCAGAGCGGCGCTGTTTTTGCTTTTTCAAAATAGGTCAAAAGGGGACAGGTACCTCCGTCCCCAAATAAAAATAAAGAAAGGTGAATAATATGGATAGTTTATTAAAGATAGAATCACTGAAGAAATACTATGGCAAAAAGCCAAACCAGACTAAGGCTCTGGACGGCATATCATTTCAGGTCATGCCGGGGGAGTTCCTTGGAATCATGGGTAGCAGTGGATCGGGAAAGTCCACACTGCTGAACTGTATCGCAACGGTCATAAAGCCTGACAGCGGAACCATAGAGCTCCAGGGCAAAGAGATACAGGCGCTTAAAGGTGCGAAGCTTGCGCAGTACAGAGGCAGGGAGATAGGTTATCTGTTCCAGAACTTTGAACTTCTGGACAATCTAACAGGCAGAGAGAACATTATGGTTCCGTTGTCAATACACGGTGTATCCGAGGATGAGAGCAGAAGCAGACTGGAAAAGCTTTCATCATATCTGGAGATAGATAACGTGCTTGACAAATTCCCATCACAGATGTCCGGGGGACAGAGACAGAGAGTTGCGGCTGCCAGGGCGCTTATATTAAATCCGGGGATCATTCTTGCGGATGAGCCGACAGGAGCACTTGACTCTAGGAATGCAAAGGCACTCATGGAGAAATTGTCGGGACTTAACAGGGATGACAACACCACAATACTCATGGTGACACACGACTCAAATGCGGCAAGCTTCTGCAAGAGGATTTTGTTTATACAGGATGGAAAGATCTTTCACGAGCTCAGACGGGATATGGAGAGAGAAACCCAGCAGGAGTTCTATGAGAGGATCCTCAAGCTGATGGCACAGATGGGAGGAGGCAGTGCAAATGTTCTTTAAACTGGCAATGAGGAACAGCCGGAGAAGCAGAAAAGAGAATGGTCTGTTCTTTGCGTCACTGGTTGTATCCATAGTGGCATTTTACATCATACTGG
>USSH01000188.1 GCA_900557435.1 uncultured Coprococcus sp.
AATATGAACACATTCAGCAAGATGTGGGGAATCAAGAAGCCTTCAGAGGCAAAGGCAATCATCGAGAAGCAGATCGCAGACCTGAACATCGGTGAGCCAAAGAACCTTGAGGAGCAGGCACTCAAGCTGGCAGGTACTGATGTATATGAGAAGCTTGTAAAGGGATATACAGAGAAACAGTGGGGAAGACCATGTACAGAACTTCCTGCATTCATCATCAAGAGACTGCCTCTGAGATTCATCTATGACAACAACTATTTCAATGATCGCTTCCAGGGAATCCCAATGGGTGGATACACACAGATCATTGAGAAGATGCTTGAGGGAGCTGACGTCAAGACTGATACAGATTACTTTGACTTCATAAAAGAGAATCCTGATATTGCAGACAAGACAGTATACACAGGTATGATCGATGAGTTCTTCGGATTCCAGTATGGTCCATTAGAGTATCGTTCGGTAAGGTTTGAGACAGAAGTTCTCGATGAGGAAAATTATCAGGGAAATGCTGTTGTAAACTATACACACAGGGATATTCCATATACAAGAATCATCGAGCACAAGCATTTTGAGTTCGGCAAGCAGCCAAAGACTGTTATCAGCCGTGAGTACTCAGCAGAGTGGAAGCCAGGCGTAGAACCATATTACCCTGTCAACAATGACAAAAACAATGCTCTTTATGAGAAGTACAGAGAGCTTGCAGAGACACGCAAGGATGTCATTTTTGGCGGAAGACTTGGACAGTATAAGTATTATGATATGGACAAGGTAATAGCTGCAGCACTTGATTGCGTAGAGAATGAGTTTTAATAATTTGTTATAGAAAAGTTGATTTTGAGCACATTTGGAGGCGCTTTGCAGCCTTCGAATGTGCTTTTTTTATTTTGTAATATATACACTTGCATCATAACGTGATAGAATCTAATTAATTATGGGCATCAGCCCAGGGGGTAAGCTAAATAACTAAGGGTAAAGGGCGTATATTGTTATGAGAAGGAAAAGGATAGGCGTGCTGACAGCACAGGCGGACGAGTATACTCAGAGTAGGTTTCTTTCGGGATTATTTGAGAGATCAGCTCAGTTGGGATACGATGTGTGCGTGTTTTCGATGTATCTAAAATGTCAGGATACGAGTGGCCGAGAGATTGGCGATTCAAATATTTTTAATCTGGTGGAGTTTAAGGATTATGATGCTATCATAGTTTTTACCGACAGAATAAGGATACCGGGAACTGCCGAGGGACTCCTGTGGAGATTAAAACAGGAATATGACGGACCGGTTCTCGTCATGGATGACTATGCGGATGGATATGAGTCTGTAAATATAAGTCATCGTGAGAATATATGTGAACTGACAGATCATCTGATAGAAGTGCACGGCTACGAGGACATAGTTCTGCTAAACGGATGGGAGAACAATGCCAATTCAGATCTAAAGAAAAAAGGTTTTTTTGACAGCCTTGCAAAACACGGCAGAGTTTGTAGGGAGTCTGATATATATTATGGAAATGACTGGTATGACTCAGGACGGGACATGGCTGCCTCTCTCCTGGAAAACAGGAAAGATCTTCCTGATGCGGTTGTGTGTGCCAGTGATCAGATGGCACTGGGGCTGGCTGCGGAACTTGAAAAGAGAGGCATAAAAGTTCCGGGGGATATTGCTGTCGTGGGATATGATTCAACTGATACAAATGATGAGAGACTGATACCGCTCACATCGGTTGATATACCGGCGGTGCAGGATGGAATATATGTTGCTGATTGGGTGGATGCGAAACTCTCAGGCAGGACTCCGGCGAAGTATGTGTGCAGGTCTAGTATACACTGGGGCAGGAGCTGCGGCTGTGGTCAGTGTGTGGAGACCAGCAGCGAGTTGAACAGAGATAAAGATCAGGCAGATATAAGGGCGTGGGATACAGATTTTCAGTGTGGCAGCTGTGGGACATACTACGACCATCTTATGGAGGATCTGCTTTCGCAGACGGACTACAGAGGATTTTTCAATACGGTATTTCAGTATATACACCCGGATAACGATTTCAGAAAATTCAGTATATGTATGAATGAATATTGGAACGCCCCGGAGGTCATGATGGGGGCAAATGCGCTCAGGGTCGGTTATACCAAGAATGTATACAGGATAATAAAACGAGGGCTGTCAGATAAGGATAACGCTATAGATTTTGATGATTGTTTTGATGTGACAAAGCTCTTGCCTGAGCTGGATGGCAATATGAATGAGCCGGAGGCTTACATTTTCACACCGCTAAACTTCAATGACAGATGTTTTGGGTACGCAGCTATGAGCAGTGGAAGCTCATACAAATCTTACAACAGGGCGTACTATAATCTCTTAAAACAGATCATGCAGGGTATGGAGGCATTTTACAGACAGGCCAATCTGCAGAAACTCATAGATAGACTCAATGCAGCGCAGACGAGAGATGATCTCACAGGTGTATACAACTATAATGGTTTTATGCAGAGATGCAGGGTTATGTGCGAGGATGCCATGATGAAGGGGCAGCGCATAATGTTTCTTGCTATAGACATGAAAGGATTGGGACAGATCAATTCGAGATTTGGCAGGCAGACAGGTGATGAGGCAATTCAGATCCTGGCAGATATCATAATGTCATCTATAAGCAAAACAGATGTATGTATGAGAATGTGTAACGATGAGTTTGTGGTTGCGTTCAAGATTGAGAATGAGGGTGGCAAGCATGCCAAGGATATCATACAGCGCATAGAGACTCAGACGAAGAAGTTCAATGACACAAATAGAGGAAATTATAGTATAGATATCTGCTATGCATTTGATGACGAGGTCGTAACCGGGGCTGAGGATCTGGACAAATACATCAATAACCTGATAAGCAGCAAGAATAATATCAAGATGAAGGAGTATATAGAAAGCTCCAGGAATCCGGAGCTTACAGAGGAGGATCTGGAGAGAGATCGTATCGTTGCGGGTATACTGGACAATAATCAGCTGAAGTATCATTTCCAGCCTATAGTGAATGCAAGAACCGGGCAGATATATGCTTACGAGGTGCTTATGAGGACAGCCGGAGATGTGTATGTGTCACCTCTCGACCTAATACAAAGTGCCGAAAGACTGGGAAGACTCAGTGATGTGGAGAGAGCCACATTTGTCAATGTACTCAGCCTCGTTGAGAAAAAGAGGGTCGAGCTGAGCGGTAAGAAGATATTCCTCAACAGTATTCCCGGATGCAGACTGTCAGAGAGCGACGAGAAACTGATAGAAGAACTGCTCCAAAAGTTAGGCGACCAGATAGTGGTGGAGTTCACAGAGGAGGCGGAACTGAGTGATCAGATGCTCGCTGAGCTGAAAAACAAGTATCTTGGAATGAATGTCGAGACAGCCATAGACGATTACGGTTCGGGATATTCCAACGTAAACAATCTTCTGCGGTACATGCCTAGATATGTGAAGATAGACAGGATGCTTATGACGAACATACATGATGATCCGCAGAAACAGCATTTTGTGAAGGATATCATAGAATTTGCACATGACAATGATATAGTCACCCTTGCTGAGGGCGTAGAGCTGGATCAGGAACTCAAGGAGGTTATCCGTCTTGGCGCTGATCTTATACAGGGATACTACACGGCAAAGCCTTCACCGCAGGCTGTTCAGGAGATAGATAAGCGAGTTGTGACCGAGATAGTACAGTACAATCAGACTGCGGTGACAAAGTATGGAAAGAAACCATATGTCATCACGGATGAGGATGATATATCGATGGTTCAGCTTGCTTTCAACAAATATACTGCCCTTGATTTCAGAAAGATCGGGGATGAGTACAGACGTATAAATATGACTGGAACACCTGGTTTTAAGTCCAACATGCTGGTCAGTGTTGGTGACGGATTTAGGGGTGAGTTCCGTATAGACAGCATAAGTCTGGGCGGAGAAAAGGGGATTCCATGTATAAAGCTTGGAGAAAACTGTGATGTCAGGATAGTGTTGATCGGTGACAATGAGCTGAGAACCGGGGGAATACAGGTTCCTGAGTCATCCAGGTTGGAGATTGCCGGAGACGGTGATCTGAGGATAACCCAGGCGGGAGGCAAGTATTATTGTATAGGAAATGATCTGTCCTCCAGACACGGTGACCTGTATTTTAATCAGGACGGAACACTATCCATAACGGCTACAGGAATGAGAGGAATAGGTATAGGCTCCGGACTTGGTGGCAATATATATATAAAGCACGGAAGATTTGAGATAGACCAACGCGGTCAGGAGGGTGTGGTGATCGGCTGTATGGACAGCGACTGCAGCCTTCGCATAGAGAACTGCGATATGGAGATATACAATGGAATCGCAAAGAGTGTGTCCATCGGTTCATACAACGGAAACGCAGATATCCAGATAGAAAATATCTCTGGAAAGATCTCAGGAGCATCGATCTCAACGGCAGTCGTGGGAACCATGGGCGGCAGCAGGTGTAAAGTCTGGATGCAGAATATTAACATCGTGATGAATGTAAGGGCAAATGAGTGTTATGGAATAGGCTGCAGAAATGGAGACACAGACATAGAGATAAAATATGCGTATGTCAAAGTTGTGGCGCAGGGCAGGGATGCCTATGCTATGGGAAATTGCACTCATACAGCAAAGGTGTTGTTATCCAATTCAGATATCAATACTCAGGTCACGAACAGCATAGGTATGGATATCGGCGCGGACGAGAAAGATATAACAATAGGCAACGGAAGAGTCAGTTTCCTTGTGAACGGCGTTGCCAAGGACAGGAAGGTTCAGACGGTTGACTTGTAAAATATTGGTAAAAGCTTGAATAATTACTGTTTTTTAAGTTGAGATAAAATCAGCCGTGAAGTATAATACAGCCGATTAAGTGCTTTAATACAGCTTTTTGGAGATAATGATTATGGTTTTTTCAAGTTTATTATTTTTATTTGTATTTTTAACTGCAAATCTTATAGTGTATTTTGCAGTGCCAAAGGAGAAACGCAATAAGGTTCTGCTTATATTTTCACTGGTGTTTTACGCCTGGGGCGGGCCAAGGTATCTGCTGCTCCTGGCAGGAGAGACTCTTGTAAGCTGGATATTTGCACTCAAGATAGATGAGGCAAGAGCCGGATACACCAAGAGAAGTGAAAAATTCTATATGGTGTGCGATGTAGTCGTGATGCTTGGATGTCTTGCGATATTCAAATATCTCGGTTTCTTTATCGGCAACTTTAAATTTATATTTGGCGTGCCAAAGGTTGTGCCAGATATAGTCCTTCCTATAGGAATATCATTCTACACATTCCAGCTCATATCATATGTAGTGGA
>USSH01000189.1 GCA_900557435.1 uncultured Coprococcus sp.
GGAGTTCCTGTTCCTTGGAGCAAATATTGACGCGATAGAGACTGCGGGAAGATTTGGCATAGGGGCAGACAGAGCATTCAATTATGAATGTGACAGTGTAGGAGTATCACTTAATTACCAGGCAATTTCACAGACAGTATCTGCAGTCCGCAGATCAACTAGCAAAGAGGAGCTGGATAATGCGGTGTATGCAAGCTGTGAGACCATCAGGGACGATTACAAAAGGCGCCATGGTAGAAGAAGAGTGTAGATAGAATCCTGTCGCATAGATAAGAAAAACATGTGACGATGGAAAGCATCAATATCAAGGAGGATACATTATGTACGGAGCAATAATTGGAGATATCTGCGGATCTAAATATGAGGGTGCAAGAAATATTTATATGAACAAATACGTGGAGATCTTCCCGGTGGGGTGCTGCTTCACTGATGATACGGCCATGACAATAGCAGTTGCAGATGCACTTATGAGACCGGCATACAATGACGATGACATAAAGAAGAATATAGTTGACGCGATGGTTTTATGGGCGAGAAAATATCCGAGAGCCGGATATGGCGGCGGGTTCAGAGAGTGGTTTAACAGTGCGGAGCAAAAGCCGTATAACAGTTTTGGAAACGGATCAGCGATGAGGGTATCACCGTGTGCTCTATATGCGAAGAGTCTTGATGAGGCGCTGCACCTTGCAAAGCTTTCAGCGGAAGTGACGCACAATCATCCGGAAGGAATAAAGGGTGCACAGGCGATAGCTGCATGCATATACATGGCAAAAGATGGAAAAAGCAAAGATGAAATAAGAGATTATGTGATAAAGAATTTCTATAATCTGGATAGGAGTATTGATCAGATATCCGAAGAAGGGACATGGGGGTGCACGTGTATGGTGACGGTACCTGTGGCAATACAGGCATTTCTGGAAAGTACGGACTTTGAAGATGCTATAAGAAATGCAATATCCGTGGGCGGCGACACCGACACAAATGCAGCTATGGCAGGTTCCATTGCATGGAGTTTTTACAAAAGGCATAATGGAGATGCCCTGACGACGGATATGAATTGCATGATTGAAAAGGTAAAAGATATTATTCCGAGGGAAATGTTAAAGGTGATAAAAAGTTTTGAGAGGACAGTCTCAAAGTAAAAGATAAAAGTTAAAACAAAAAAGCTGAAAATAAATAATTCATAGTATATCACTGTGAATTGTTGATTATAAAGAGACCAGAGGGTATAATATAATTTGATAGTTATCAGTACGATGAACATTCTTGATCATGGTAAACAGGAGATATAAATTGATTGATAAGGGCAAGATAGTAAAAGAATTTGGAAGTGCCGGAAAAGCGATATGCGAAGTTGTGTTGTCGGCATTTGGTATAAATAAGGATGACTGCCACGATGGTTCGCAGGGCGATTTTGAACAGGAAAATGGTTATCCGGAGGAGCTGTTTGAAAAGTATAAGTATAAATAAATAGCATTTGACATGGAGGTGTGATCTAAGCATGGAGATAAAGAGCATTCTTATCAAGGACACGACAAAGGAAGAACGTATGCGTATAGTTGCTGAGGGACTTAGTCAGTGTGGTGGAGCCTGTGATTTCTGTAACGGCTGTGACAATCTGGGAGGCGGTTCTATAGATTCATTCTATGAGCCATATATAAATGGCGATAAGGAACTCCGTGAACTCAATGAGGAGTACAGAAGTAACTCCGGAATGGTACATTAGGTGTTGCCATGAGACCACCGGAAATAGAAAACTCAACTGAAGAAGAGAGAAGACAGTATATAAAAGATACGTTCAAATGTATTGCTGATTGTGACATGTGTGGGATCTGCGTGGCATTTAAAGGCAA
The DNA here is from genome assembly GCA_900557435.1 of uncultured Coprococcus sp. Lineage (GTDB taxonomy): Bacteria > Bacillota > Clostridia > Lachnospirales > Lachnospiraceae > Coprococcus. The sequence continues at coordinate 1,854 of USSH01000189.1, forward strand.
GGACCCTGAGCTGGCATATGATGATTATATTATGGGAAAAAGGGATTATATTGATGTGTCAGGGGATTACAGATAGTTGAGCCAATAGTGGGGGCAATGATCACAGATGGTCTTGATGAGAGTGACAGGGAGTACGTCAGGGCCTCATATGTGATAAAAAAATAGTTGTTGATAACAAAAAAATATGCTAACATAAAAATAGTAGTGTTCGAATGTATGTTCGATATAGTATAATATATACTGTATATACATTTGAGACTGCTATTTTTTAGCTTGAAGAAAAATATATAGTAATAAAACATATTCGGTATGGAGGAGAAGTTATGTACCTTGTGATTGACGTAGGCGGAACATTTATAAAGCATTGTGTGATGGACAGAGATGCTGAGATAATGGAGAAGAATAAATTCCCTACACCTGGAAGATTTGGGAATGGACTGGAGAACATACAACAGGGGCTGGATGCATTCCTTGATGCACTTCAGTCGATATATGATGGATATAAGGAAAGATATGATATACAAGGAATAGCTATCTCACTTCCTGGACAGGTGGACGTGGATAACGGAATCTGTTATGCCGGCGGAGCGTTGCCATACCTTGATAAAGCACATGTAGGCGAGCTTGTAAGCGAGAGATGCGATGGACTTAAGGTGGCTCTTGAGAACGATGGCAAATGCGCAGCATTGTCGGAGATATGGCAGGGAAATGCAAAGGACTACAACAGTGCTGTTGTATTGGTATTTGGCACAGGTGTTGGTGGAGGAATAGTCATAGACAGAAAGATACTTCACGGCAGAGGTATGGTTGCCGGAGAGATGTCGTACCTGTTCGAGGATGTGAACAGGGACAATATAGACAAACTTGTACCGCTTGAGGCGAATCTCAAGAATACAAAGAATCATGTAAAGCTTCCAGACAACATTATGTGGACGATGCAGGCGTCGGTTGGAGCTCTCAGAAGAGATGTTGCGGTAGCCAGGGGCATGAAGGAGGATGATGTGACTGGCGAGATGATATATGAGTGGGAAGCTGAAGGCGATGAGGCTGTCATAGGTGTACTTGAGGATTGGTATCTGAACATCGCGAAGCACTGCATGAATATACATGTCATTCTGGCGCCGGACATCATACTCCTTGGAGGTGGAATCAGTGCGGAACCGAGGTTCATACAGGGCGTGAAGAAGTACGTGGATAAGCTTGCAAAATTTTCAGTGATCTATAATGAGATGCAGGTTGGACTGTGCAAATTTGGCAACGATTCCAATCTCATAGGAGCACTTTTCAACTATCTTCAGAAGTATGAGGGTGCCCACTAGATAAGAAAACGGAGATCATATCAGGATGAAACACAATGACGGAAAAGAGACGGACATCAGAATGAAGCACAATGACGGAAAAGAGACGGACATCAGAATGAGTGCAGAAAAGAGTAAAGAAAGAAGCATAGAAAAAAATATAGAAAAAAATATAGAAAAAAGCAAAGAAATGAATACAGAAAAGAACACCAATCATAGAAAAAAATCACATGAGATGGATATGTTAAACGGTTCACTGGCGCTTAAGATGCTTATATTTGCCATGCCGCTTGCGGCCAGCAGTATATTGCAGCAGCTTTTCAATTCAGCGGATGTGGCTGTGGCAGGAAGATTTGCGGGAAGTGATGCACTGGCAGCAGTTGGAAGCAATGCCGCAGTCGTTGCTCTCTTTGTGAATGTATTTGTGGGTCTTTCGGTTGGTGTGAATGTTCTTGTGGCTCATTATATAGGCCAGAACAAGAAGGATTCAATAAGCAAATGTGTGCATACCAGCGTGAAGTTCGCCATTATATGCGGAATAGTGATGCTTGTGGCGGGGATGTTTGTGGCAAGACCCATACTTGAGGCTATTGATACTCCTGTCAAGGTGCTTGACCAGGCGGTATTATATCTGAGGATATACTTTGTGGGCATGCCGTTTATCATACTTTATAATTTTGGAGCCGCTGTGCTCAGAGCGATTGGAGATACGAGGAGACCGCTTTATTGTCTTATAGTGTCGGGAGTGCTCAACGTTATCCTCAATCTGTTCTTTGTGTGCGTGTGCAAGCTTGGAGTTGCAGGTGTAGGTATGGCAACGGTCATATCCAATGTAGTCAGCACAGGAATAGTCATGTACATATTGATGCATGAGGAAGGTCCACTCAGACTTGATATAAAGAATATACGAATAGATAAAGTGTGCCTGGGAAAGATACTAAGGATAGGTGCGCCGTCCGCGATACAGACAGCTGTGTTCTCCCTGTCAAATGTGCTTATACAGGGCGGAATCAACAGTTTTGGATCTGATGCAGTAGCTGGATCGTCAACGGGATTAAATTTTGAGTATTTTGCATATTTTGTCATATCTGCATATGCTCAGGCTGCGGTTACATTTGTCAGCCAGAACTATGGCGCAGGAGAGAAACAGAGGTGCAGAAAGGCACTTCGCATAGCTATGCTTGAGGGAATGCTCATGACGGCGGTGTTTAGCTGTGTCATGATGCTGGCCGGAGATTTCCTGGTGAGGTTCTACACCAAGGATCCTGAGGTTATAAAGTATGCTCTTATAAGAATGAAACATGTCATGCTGCTTGAGGCTATGACGGGCACATATGAGATGACGGCGGCTGCGCTCAGAGGATTGGGCAAGTCGATGCTGCCGGCGGTCATAACTGTCATCGGATCGGTTGTGTTCAGGATCATATGGCTTTACACCATATTTGCAAAGTATCATTCATTTGGAATGTTGTTGAATATATATATAGTGTCATGGATAATCACGGGAACGGCCATGATAATTGCATACATACTTGTGTCTAGAAAATTGCTGGGACATACGAAAAAACATAATCAATTTTCTAAGGCGATTTCATAAAGCAGTTTTATAGATAAGGGGGCGGAGAGTTATGACGACAGATTTGACCAGTGATAAAAACAGGACATATATAGCCATAGACCTCAAGTCCTTCTTTGCGTCAGTTGAGTGTGTAGAGCGTGGGCTGGATCCCCTCACGACGAATCTGGTGGTGGCTGATGCGTCTAGGACAGAGAAGACTATCTGTCTGGCTGTGTCCCCCTCGCTTAAGGCGTACGGAATATCTGGAAGAGCCAGATTGTTTGAGGTCGTCCAGCGGCTTAAGGAGGTCAATGCCAGCAGGTGCACTATGGCTCCGAATGGGGTGTTTACTGGGGATAGCACGGATTCGGTTATGCTGACAACGCATCCGGAACTTGCGGTTTCATATATAGCAGCACCGCCAAGAATGGCGTACTACATGAAATACAGTACGATGATCTACAACATATATCTGAAGTATGTTGCGCCTGAGGACATGCATGTGTATTCCATAGATGAGGTGTTTATGGATGTCACGGATTATCTTGGAATATATCATAAGACACCGTACGAACTTGCCATGACGATCAT
>USSH01000190.1 GCA_900557435.1 uncultured Coprococcus sp.
AGTATATCCCCTCCCTTATAGAACCATCTGATGAGTGCCTCCGCACCCGTGAGCTTGTCATTCTGCGGATTATACTTTGGCTGCAGATACACCATAAGATCCTCGTTCTCTATGGCATCCGGAAGCTCCAGCTTGTATTGCTGCGCCATAGTGTATTCCTTCTTCATCTCAGAGGTATATATCTTGATCTCATTGACATTCGTTTTGATACACTGAAGATGTGCCATCTGGGCCATATCCTCAATACGCATGGACATATTCAGCTTCTCAAACTCATCGTAGAATACAAGTCCACAACTGTAGAATATCTTATACTTCCTGTTGGATGGAAGCTGTCCAATCTCCTCAAAGAATGAATACAGTCTGCTCTCTATCTCATGCTCCGGCATATACTTAATGATCATAGCGAAATCATCGTTCTCGCACTTGGCCGAATACAGTATCCAGTCCTGTTTCGTCATCGAATCACATATATATCTGAAGAGATCCTTTGCAACCTCTCTTCCCATAACATTATTGATAAGCCTGAACCCCTTGATATCGAATCTGGCAAATATAAACTGATCAAGGCCTATATATTCACACTGTTCCAGTTTCTCTTTAAGCCATGTCCAGTTATAGTATCCTGTCGCCGGCTCTCTGTAGGCAATTTCATACAGATCCCTCTTGCTCATATTGTCTAGTGTGAGCATCTCTTCCGTCTTCGTCTTTTTCGACCACACAGGTATCTCAACACATAGACTGTCCGCGCTCTCCATATAACATATGTATGGAAGTTTATGATTGGAAACTATATGGAGTTTCTCTGTCTCTATATACAGCTTGGCATATGAATAAGCCATAGTCATAAGCCTTGGTATATCCTCTATAAGAGATATATCAAAGCCTTTTATATCCACCACATCAAACCCCGGTATAGTCACACTGACGCAACCCTGTGGAATCTGTTCCATGTCGCTGTAACCTATCTCAACACCACCACAAAGCCTTGAGTATCCGGCATCCATCATCTTATCAGGCATATAAAATAAGGCCCTGTTTGCCAGCGGCCTATACACATTGCTGAATATCTTATACCAATCATATCCGTTTTCCTGACAAAAATTGTCAAATCCTTCCGCCTCCCGAGATCTCAATACATAGAGTTTTCTCTTCGGCTTATATGCCTTTGACCATTGGTGTTCCATAATCTATCTACTACCTCTTATCCTGCACGACGGCAATATTACAATGTTATTACAACTCTTATCATTCTATCACATAATTCGTCTTCAAGCCACACTTAATATATTTTTGTTTTGGAAAATAAATAGCAAAGTTTCGATTTTTTTCGTTGAATTTTTACCATATATTTGTTAGCATAGATACGGTTTTTCAATTATAATTAATAGGAGGCAAAAACAATGAAAAACAAGTTATTTCTAGGTCTTGGCACATTTATCTCTCTCATTGGTCTTTCACAGATAAATGTTCTGGCGGCAAGCAGCGAATCCGGTTCTAAGACTCTCGGCGCCGAGCTTCCCCTTACATGGTGCATCCCTTTCGTATGTATGCTCCTATGTATAGCGGTCATGCCACTTATCGCCGGTGAATGGTGGGATAAGCACAAGCAGTGGGCCGTTGCCGGCTGGTCTCTTTTATTTTTAATACCATTTGCCATATTCCACGGTTTTGGAACCATGGGCGAGCAGTTGCTCGAAGTAATGATAGGCGACTACCTCACTTTCATAGTATTGCTCTTCGCGCTCTTCTGTGTTGCAGGCAATATATCACTTGAAGGCGATCTGGTCGGAACCCCAAAACTTAATGTGATTCTTCTGCTGATAGGAACACTTCTTTCAAGCTGGATCGGTACCACAGGTGCCAGTATGCTCATGATCCGCCCTATCATCAAGGCAAATAAATGGAGACGAAGAAAAGTACAGATCATAGTTTTCTTCATCTTCCTCGTATCAAATATCGGTGGATGTCTCACCCCTGTTGGTGATCCTCCACTCCTGATGGGATTTATGAATGGAGTTGACTTCTTCTGGAGTCTGCGTCTGGCAAAGGTTATGGTGGTAAACCTTATCATACTCCTTACAGTATTCTTCATCCTCGACACCAGAGCATATAAGAAGGATATTGCTGACGGACGTGTGCAGCCTGTATTTGACAAGGATACAAAGAAGCCCGTCAAACTTAAAGGCGCGCACAATATCATATTCCTTGTTATGATAGTCGGTGCAGTTATACTCAGCGGCGTTCTCCCTATGAAGTTCCCTGTATTTGCAAAGGGCATCAACTTCTGTGAAGGTGTGACTCTCTCATGGGCTTCAATCATCGAGATCGTCATCATGCTTGCTGCTGCACTCCTGTCATTCAAGACAACAAGCAAAAAAGTCCGCAAGTCAAATAACTTCACATGGGGTGCTATCGAAGAAGTTGCCATACTGTTCATCGGTATATTCATAACCATGATTCCGGCTCTTCTCATCCTCAAGGCGAGAGGCTCAGAGCTCGGACTCACACACCCGGCACAGTTCTTCTGGATGACCGGATTGTTGTCAAGTTTCCTTGATAACACACCTACATATCTTGTATTCTTCACGACCGCTGCTTCCAGTGGATTTACTGAGGGTATAAGTACAGCTATGGGTATCGTACCTCAGGTTATGCTGATGGCTATATCATGTGGTGCCGTATTCATGGGTGCAAACACTTACATTGGAAATGCGCCAAACTTTATGGTGCGCTCAATAGCTGAAGAAAATGGTATCAAGATGCCTTCATTTGTTGGATATCTTGCATGGTCAGTTGCAATTCTTGTACCTACTTTCTTCATTGATACACTGTTATTCTTCTTACACTAGGGGGGTATTTTTATGAATGAATTTGTTGTAAAAGATGATAACAAACTAACAGTCGGCATAGGCTGGGATGCCAAAAAAGTCGATCTCAAGAAAAAAATAAAAATAGCTATAGACAGCATTATGAGTGCCACCTCAGAAGATACCTACGATCTCAATCTTGCTGCCATCGTTGAACATAACGACGGCTCGGATCCTGAGCTGGTATTCTGGGGTCACAAATACAGCCGCAGCGATTCTGTTGTCCTCAAGGGCGATGAAAGGACCGGTGAAAAAGAAGGAATTGATGAGGAGATGCGTATCTACCTTGACAGAGGTGAAAATGTCGGACGTATCATACTCTTCCTCTACATATATAATGGCAATCTCCATAAACAGTGTCTTGCCGAGGTTGATAATGTATTTGCACTCATAAAATGTAAGCACACTGAAAAGGTTTATGTCAGAGAGGATGCTATCTTCAAGGCATGTGAAGACGCAAAGCATAACAACTGCTATGTATTTGGCGAAGTAATTCACAACGGCGATGAATGGATCGTGAGGGAGCGCTCACAGTTCCTTCCATACGACAAATCAGAAGATATATTTGAGTATTACACCTCAAGACATTATGTTCCTGAAGAGGACGACTAATACACGACGACTAATACACAAGGAAAGCCCCCGGTTTCCGGTTTTTAAACCAGAAGCCGGGGGCTTTTGTATATATTGATCTATGATTCCTCATTCCACTACTTTATATAATTCTCTATAGCCTTTGAAGCTCTGTATCTGGAGAAATTAAAGCCTCTGATATATCCCTTGTCATCATTCTCCTCAAGTATATTTTCAAATCTCTCTTCCACCGTGTCGTCTCTCCAGTAGTATTTGTCCTCGCTATACTTCGAAACTGCCTCCTCCATGGTCATTTCAGGCGGGATGTCTTTGGTTCTGAAATAATCGATCAAATATGGAACTCCATCACTACCTATATCCATCACATACTCAATATCCACTTCCTTTCCATTGTGTGCCTGACTGATATTGTACTTCGATATCACTGCACCAGGTCTGACAAATGCATACAGTGTAAACATAACCATAACCGTCAAAAATATGTATCTGAACAGCGGCATATTTCTCCAAAACAGGCTTATGATAACACCTAACATCACAATAGATGTGACTATCAGTGCCCATATCGTATTAATCCTCAGATATGTGAGAGCATATTCCTTTATGTACATCGAAAGTCTCACCGCTGAAGACGCAATCATGATATAGGTGCATATACACATAACTACCAACACAGTCTTCAGCACTACGCTTTTTCTAAATATAGCATTGAATATCAACACTATACATACATTTACGACTGCAACAAATAGAAGCTGGAAAAATCCACGTCTGGCATACTCTGCATATGTCATGTCATCCGGAAGTCCTGCACTGTTCATGAACAGATATATGATCTGGACAACGGCAAATATGAGATAAAACGCCGTAAGCACAACCGTTATCGTTATACCTATCACCGGTTCATAGCTTCCTTCCTTAGGTACATTTGCCCCCAGATCCCTTCTGCCCGTCTTTACAATAAAACCATACACAAAGAAGAATATCACAGCTGCAAAGATCACGATCTTGACAACATCCCACGAATAGAACAGCTTGCCAAATATATCCTTTATAACCTTGGCAAATACCGGATCAGCCGATGACAGCAGGTTCAGTATAATGACAAGAAGCGGAAGCGCTATTGCAAAGCCGAGGAGAACATACATAAGCTTGGAATTGCGCTTTTTACCCGTCTCTTCACGCTCTGCTCTTCTATCTGCAAAAGGCATATTTATGTATCCAATAGCTCCGAAGAACATCTCAAGGAAGGATATGATACCTTTAATAATGCCGTGATTTTCTGTATCATTGTAATACGACATCACTGCGTACATTTCCGTCAATATTATTCCAACATTACAGCCAAATATCATACATGACTCATCTGTAAGACTAACCGCTATCGATAAAAGCATTATGATAATAAAGTACGGTACAAGTTTCATCTGGCTTTTCGATACAGAACCTGTATCTGATCCCGAGTCAGCAGAACGCCTCTTTTCTCCACGAGAAATATTCACGCTTATAAATGCTATCGATACCACAGCCATAACTGCAGACAAAATGCTTGACCAGTTATTATATAGACACGCTGCACTCACTATGGCATATATGAGTACCGGTATTCCAAACATCTTAAACCGTTCTGCAGATATTGCAGGATTTCTTCTCTGCGGTGGTCTCGTGGCTCTATACCCCTGTGGTGGAACTCCCATTCCTCCGTTCATATATCCCGGCGGTGGTGGCGTGCCCGGTCCCATTCCATTCGTATACCCCGGCGGTGGTGGTGTGCCCGGTCCCATTCCATTCGTATACCCCGGCGGTGGTGGCG
>USSH01000191.1 GCA_900557435.1 uncultured Coprococcus sp.
GACCGGATCGTCCAAAAAGTTAATAAAAATCAGCGTACTTATAACGTATAGAGATGGGAAATAGCACAGGTAAACAGATATGTAATGATCAAAAATGCGCGCGGTGTATCCGGAAAGTTAAAACACACCATGTTATCAAATGGAATCTTAACGAAAATTAATATTTGGTCCAGAGGTGATTGCCTGTCTGCAGAAATGCATACGATACAGCCATTTCTTAAGAGCGTGAATCAATATAGTACGGTACTCATAACACTACCGACATTTACGATGCAGCCACCTCATAAGAGAGTGAATTAATATGTCGAAAAAATGCATCTCAAAAATGGCATAACATTAGACACAATACATAGAAGATATGTTATAATAAAAAACGGTTATAAGATGCCGTGAGAAGTTATACTCATGGGTCTATATTTTCACAAGGAGGACAGGATAGATGTTTTATGCGATTTCAGGATTAAATGGAGATTACGAGGCTTATAAGAGAGCCCTCAAGAAACTGAAATTTCAGAATCTTGATGATATAAAAGAAGAGGACATAATGAATGAGGAAGCAGTCATAAGCACCCTGGAGGGCGAGGATGTATTATACGTGGTGGGCAATATCGTCGGAGCGGGCGGTGGTTCCATCAAGATACTTCAGGATATGATGAGCAGAGATAATATCATAGCGGTGGTTGGGGAGAATGAGTACAAGATAGTGACATCACTCAAGGCTCTAGATGATCACATCAGGAATACCGGAAGTGTTCCTCCACAGGCGATAATGGACAGGATCACATCCATGCTCGGCGATGAGCTCAAGGGAGTCGTGGCAGAATTTGTGGAGCTCGACGATGATGAGCGAGAAGACATAGTGGACTATCTCGATGAGATTTCAGAGGATGCCTTCCTTGAGGTCATGATGGCAAGAAAGAAATTTGTCCTTGTAAATGCCGGAATTAAAGGATTTAAGCCTGATAAGGCTTTGGATGACTACGACATAGAAGACTTTGTGACGGAGCCGGCTGATCTGAACAAGACATATTACAGTGACAGAACATTGGTGGTTGGCTGCGTGCCGACACCGGAGGGCAAGATTGTAAAGCAGAATAATAATGTAGCGATAGATTGCGGTTGTGGCAGAGGCGGACAGCTTGGAATCTACTGCCTGAACAACGGCAAAGAGTTATATGTGTAAAAGCAGACATACAGATACCGGACAGCGAAACCATATGGATATGAGGAATATATATGGCGTATACTGTCCGGTTTTTGTGTTATGAAGAAGCTGACTGATACTACACTAGCTTCTAACGACCATAATACCGATCATAATACGAATAGTGTATATTTGCGGCAAATGCATATTTTTAGACGCTTATATCAGGAAAATAGACAATACGAAACGGCGTATTATACAAAGTGTATATATTATTCGCTCTGAGATGGTTTTTTTTGGTAATAAATTCACAGAATTTAAAATTGAAAAAATGTGTCGAATTTGTTACATTAGTGGGTGAGAGCAGAGGAGAAAATATGGGTGTTATAGATTTTCATTCACATATATTGCCAGGAATAGATGATGGAAGCAGAAATGTAGAGACATCTATGGCGATGCTCAGGATGTGCAGAGAGCATGGCGTGGACATCATGGTAGCTACGCCGCATTTCTATGCGGATTCCAACAGGGTAGAGAGATTTGTTGAGAACAGACAGAATGCTTACGATCAGGTCATGAGCCGGATCGTGGCTGAGAATGCGGATGCACCGCAGATCATGATGGGAGCAGAGGTGGCCTTTTTTGACGGTATCAGCCGTGCAGAGAGGGTGGACGCACTTACAATAGAAGGAACAGACATCATGTTGCTTGAAATGCCATTTGTGACATGGAGTGATTCGGTAGTGCATGAAGTAAGAGACTTGATAGAAAAAAGACATTTCCATATCATACTCGCTCATATAGAGCGATTCTTAAAGATACCAGGCAACAAATCTTATGTGGAGCAGGTACTGAGGCTTCCGGTTACGGTTCAGGTGAACGCAGAGACTCTGATGGATTTCAGGCAGAAAGGCCGGATGATAAAGATGTTCAGGAACGGCACGGCACACATAATAGGCAGTGATTGTCACGGTATGCATCACAGGATGCCTAATTTATGGCTTGGCCGTGAAGTGCTTGACAAGAAACTAGGAGAAGATTTCTTGAAAAGTATGGACACGTACGGCGGACGGCTTCTGGAAGAGCATCAGATCCACAATTGATCATCAGGAATTCAGAAAACAAAAAAATACATAGAAAAAATATATAAAAGATACATATATATAGAAGATACACAGAAAGCGTAGGCGTTGATCGAATACGTTGCTTCTATATATTATATATGAAATTATATGGAGGACAAAATATGTCTAAGAAGACAGCTATAATAATCAGCGTAGTTCTGTTCATAGTTTTGTGCGCACTTATAGTGTGCGAGAAGATGTGGCCTACAGCGGGAACAAATCTCCTGTCGCTGGCCATGCTTAGATAAGACAAGGCTATATTTGGTGAGCAGACGACACTTCTGAGGGGAATAATCCAGAATGGGGTGATACATATGTCATACAGAAATATGACACTTTCAGAGAAAAAGAAAATATTCAGAAAGATAGCAGCCGCTGTGGCGGTGATAGCCATGCTGTGCGTGGTGATGGTCATCGCACTCAGACCGGCGGAGGGCGGACAGACAGGGAACAGTTCAGCGAGTCAGCCTGACGGCCTGATAGAGGTGGACGGGGTGAAATATGTCCCAAAGAAGAACATAGAGACATACCTGTTCATGGGAATTGACAATATGGGAAAGGTCAAGAAAGTGACCGACTATGAAGGCGCAGGACGATGCGACGTGGTCATGCTGATGGTGAGAGATCTGACAGATGGCACGTACAAAACGATGGCGCTGGACAGAAACACCATGGTGGAGCAGGATTCACTGATGCCGGATGGCACATATCTGGCGACATCGACAGCTCAGCTTGCTCTGGCACATGAGAATGGTGATGGCATGGAGATAAGCTGTGAGAATGTGGTGAAGGCAGTTTCCAATTTCCTCGACGGACAGAAGATAGACGGATATGCCGCAGTGAACATGGGAGCCATAGGAACCATCAACAATCTGGCTGGCGGTGTTACAGTCACCATAGAGGATGATTTCTCAAAGGTTGACAAGTCCCTGAAGATGGGAGAGACTATAAAGCTGAGCGACGAGCAGGCAGTGCACTACGTACATGACAGATTTGACGTCGGCGATGAGTCCAACACACAGCGAATGAAGAGACAGGAACAGTACAAAGCAGGTCTCAAACAGAATTTGAGTGAGAAATGCAATGCGGACAACAAATACCCGCTTACAATATACGAAAAACTTGGAGATTACATGGTGACTGACATCAGTTCACAGAAGTTCTCCAAACTGGCATTGCTGGTCCTCAAAGACAAGGATGCCGGAACAGTATCTATAGAAGGAACAGAGTCGATAGACGAATTGGGGTTCGTGGAGGTCGCACCTGACGAGAAGAGCGTTCAGCAGGCGATACTCACATTGTTCTACAAGGAATATAAGTAGCACCCCTGATACGAATACAGATAAGCTTGCAAATAAAAAAGACACGGAGGAGATTATGAATTCCAACAAAGTTGAGATGACAGAGAGAGAGGCGGGGACACAACCTGCGGCGCTGAGTGCGTACAAGGCAGCGGAGAATAATGAAAATGAGATAGATCTTCTCGATATGGGAATGGCACTTCTCGAGAAGCTCCCATATATAGTATTGTGCTTACTGCTCGGAGCAGTTTTGTTCAATGCATACGCGTATTTCATGATAAAGCCGACATACCAGTCCACATCCAAGATGTACGTGGTGTCAGCATCACAGGATTCTGTGGTCAACCTGCAGGATCTGAACCTTGGTTCATCACTTACGAAAGACTACGAAGATCTGATACTCAGCTACCCGGTCCTCGATCAGGTTATAGACAAGCTGAACCTTGACATGGATTCAACAGGACTTGCCAAGATGATAAGCCTTGAGAACCCAACAGATACCCGAGTGCTGAAGATCACAGTCACCAGCACGGACAAGCAGCAGGCATGCGACATAGCGAATACACTCGCAGAGGTGTCCATCCAGTACCTTCCGGATACCATGAGCACCAATGCTCCGAACATAGCACAGGTTGCCAGGGTGGCTGATCAGAAGGTAGGACCAAGCTACATGAAGTACACAGCTATAGGCGCCCTTCTCGGAGCACTTATATACTGCCTGATCGTGATCGTGGGATACCTGATGGATGACACCATCCACTCAGCTGACGACATGGAGAAGTATTTCGGAATAGTTCCACTTACAGTCATTCCGGAGAGCGACCAGTTCAGGACAAATGATGTCCAGGACGTGACACAGAGACACAGTAGAAAGAAAGAGAGGAGCAAAGCATGAAGAAGATGAATGTAGAGTTCCAGGAATTACCATATGCCGTAGAAGAAGCCATGAACAGGCTTAGAATAAATATAAAGTTCTGTGGAAAGAACACCAGAAAGATACTCATCACAAGCAGCATGCCAAATGAAGGCAAGAGCAGTGTCGCGATAAACCTGTGGAAGATGCTGGCTGAGGCGGGATTCCCGGCAGTCCTTGTGGATGTGGATCTTCGAAAGTCCGTTATCAAAGAGAGACATCACATCAGTGACTCTGATAAGCTTCAGGATCTGGGATATTATCTCTCGGGTCAGGCTGAGATAGACGATGTAGTATATGAGACCCAGATAGAGAATGCGTACATAGTTCCATGTATGAATCTTCTGGAGAATCCATCAGCCCTTCTGGAGGATGCAAGATTCTCAGAGATCCTGGACAAACTGGCAGAGACATATAGATATGTGATCATAGATTCGCCACCACTTGGAAGTGTGGCAGATGCAGCTCAGATTGCATCACTGTGTGACGGTGCGGTATTGGTGGTAAGAGCCGGTGAGACCTCAAGAAATCTCATCAAGCAGTCATTCCAGCAGCTCTCCCAGGTGGGATGTACACTCCTGGGTGTCATACTCAACAGGGTCGAGACCACGGGAAGAGACAACAACCACTACTACTACAACCACAACAACTACCAATACGACAACGACTACTGCCAAGCCGATTACAAGTACAACGACCAAAACAAATGTAACAACTACCACTACAAATCCAACTACAATCAGCACGTCCAAGGCAGCTGCAACTACTACTACAACACT
>USSH01000192.1 GCA_900557435.1 uncultured Coprococcus sp.
CATCACCATCGATGGATATCCTCATTTCAAGCAACCTTGAGAGACTGATATACAAGATCGCTGGCAATGATGCTGAGAAGAACTCAGAGCTTATGAAAGAACTCACAACAGATGGTGTGTACACCATCACAGACGATATGAAAGCAAAGCTTGCCGAGTTCTATGGTGGATATGCTACAGAGGCAGAGACAGCAGCTACGATCAAGAAGGTATATGAGTCAGACGATTATATCATAGATACACACACAGCAGTTGCAGCTACAGTATATGGCAAGTATGTGGCAGAGACAGGCGATAAGACACCTACAGTCATAGCTTCAACAGCAAGCCCATACAAGTTCACAAGAAGCGTTATGAACGCTATAGATCCTGAGTACGATTCCAAGACAGACTTTGAACTCGTTGATGAGCTTGAGAAACTCTCAGGAGTAAAGGTGCCTCAGGCTATAGAGGATATCAGATCAGCAAAGGTACTCCACGACACAGTATGTGACAAGGAAGATATGCTGGCAGAGGTTAAGGGATTCCTTAATATCTAAAGTGATATTAGAAGCGTCAACCAGTCTGTTGGATAGGAATTCCAACAGGTAAAGAATTGGAGCACAACATAAATACAATAAAATAGATTGACAGTTCATTAGTACCATCCTGTCACTAAACAAAACTAGGACAGAAGAAGATCAGAATGTCCTATTCTGGTCTTTTTTTGTGGATACTTATTAGGAGGAGTTATGTATAAGTTAAAGACAAAGGCAAGTTTTGACAGCGCCCATTTTTTAAAAGATTATGAGGGCAAATGCAGCAATATCCACGGACACAGATGGACGGTGGAGATAGAGGTCGGAGCGGAAACGCTTGAGAGCGATACACAGAACAGAGGAATGGTGATAGATTTCTCAAATCTTAAGAAGGATCTGAAAGAGATCGCGGATTACTTTGATCACAGCCTTATCATGGAGACAGGAAGTTTGAAACAGGCAACGGAGGACGCTCTGATCGCAGAGAATCTGAGGATCGTGAAGGTGGATTTCAGACCTACGGCAGAGAATTTTGCAAAGTATATATATGATGAGATGACCAGCCGAGGCTATAAGGTCATAGAAGCAAGTGTGTATGAGACACCAAACAACGTGGCTTCTTATTGTGAGTAAATATATATAATAGGATCCCGGTGAGAAACTGACTGGTCTCAAGATCTGTCAGATGTGAGACGATATACAATATACACTGGGAGAAAGGAAATATAGACGTGAGTACGTACAGAGTAGTAGAGAGATTTATAAGTATCAACGGTGAGGCGGCAAGAGCCGGAGAACTCGCTGTGTTTATCAGATTTGCGGGCTGCAATCTTGACTGCGGATACTGCGATACAAAGTGGGCAAATGAGCCGGGCGTGGACTATCAGGAGCTTACAGAGGATGAACTCGTGGATTACGTCAGGAGAACAGAGGTGAAGAATGTAACACTGACAGGCGGTGAACCGCTGATACAGAAAGACATAGACAAACTCCTTCTGGCATTTGCACTTGAGGATGACATAAGGGTTGAGATCGAGACAAATGGAAGTGTTGATATAGCAGAGTTCAAGGCCCTCGGAGGAAATGTGTCATACACACTGGATTACAAATGTCCATCCAGCGGCATGGAGAGTGGCATGTGCCTTGCAAATTATAATTATATAGACAAAAATGATTCGGTTAAATTTGTGGTAGGCTCACAGGAGGATCTGGAGAGATGTCTTGAGATGATCAGGGAATATGCACTGGATGAGAGAACGAGGGTGTTCATCAGTCCTGTGTATGGAAGTATAGATCCGGCGGATATAGTGGACTTTATGATCGAGAACGACATGAACGATGTGAAACTGCAGTTACAGCTCCACAAGTTCATTTGGGATCCGGAAGAAAGAGGTGTATAAGATGGCTATAGATAAAGAGGCTATAAAGGAACACGTAAGGGGGATACTCATTGCCCTTGGCGATGATCCTGACAGAGAGGGGCTTGTAGAGACTCCTGACAGGGTCGCGCGCATGTACGAGGAAGTATTTGAGGGAATGAACTACACCAATGACGAGCTGGCTGAGATGTTCGGCAAGACATTTGCCGAGGATGGAGTGGCAAGACAGGCGGGCGACATGGTGTTTGTGAAGGATATAGAGGTGTTCAGTTACTGTGAGCATCACATGGCGCTCATGTACGACATGAAGGTATCAGTTGCATACATTCCAAATGGAAGAGTGCTCGGACTTTCCAAGATAGCGAGGATTGCAGATATGGTTGCGAAGAGACTTCAGCTCCAGGAGAGGATAGGCTCGGATATAGCCTACGTAATATCCAAGGCTGCGGGAACCGAGGACGTGGCGGTCATGATAGAGGCGCATCACAGCTGTATGACGGCAAGGGGCATCAAGAAGCCTGGCAGCAAGACTATGACGACCACTCTCAGGGGAAGGTTTGAGAGTGACACAGCTCTGCAGAACAAGATGCTGATGATGTACAATGCGGGAAGATAGTTATCGGTACACTGAATTGATAATGGTGAATTTGTTTATCCGGGAGCGTTATGATGCGGTCCGGAATATCATATTTGATTATATATGGAGGATGAAAGTATGCAGAATTTAAAGAATAAGGATGAGGCAGTTGTAGTATTCAGTGGTGGACAGGACAGCACAACGTGTCTGTTGTGGGCACTCAAGAAGTACAAGAAGGTGTATGCGGTATCATTTGACTATGGACAGAGACATGCGTTGGAGCTTGAGTGTGCAAAGGAGATCGCAGACAAGTTCGGAGTGGAGCACCACATACTTGACATGGGTCTTTTAGGCCAGCTTGCGCCAAATTCTCTGACAAGAACGGACATGAAGGTTGATGAAAATGCACCTGATGAGGGCACACCGAACTCATTTGTCGACGGAAGAAACATGGTATTTCTTACATTTGTAGCAATATTTGCCAAACAGAGAGGAATATCTGATATAATAACAGGAGTGTCCCAGAGTGACTTCTCAGGATACCCTGACTGCAGGGATATATTTATCAAATCGTTAAATACAACACTTAACCTTGCAATGGACTACGAGTTTGATATAATAACACCATTGATGTGGATCGATAAGATGGAGACATGGAAGATGGCTGATGAGCTGGGCGGACTGGATGTCATCAGAGATATGACACTTACATGTTACAATGGCATCAAGGGCGAGGGCTGCGGACATTGTCCATCATGCAAGCTCCGCAAGAAGGGGTATGATCTGTACATGAGGTACAAGGAGGATCACAAGTAAATAAGCATTATCAAAGGGAAAGGTTGTGTTATTGAAAGTATGAAGAATATGCTGTTCATCATGAATCCCAAAGCGGGTAGGACTACTCTGAAGAATTCTTTGGTGGATGTGCTGGAAGTGTTCTGCAACAACGATTACGCGGTCAGGACATATCTTACGAAATCGGCAGATGACGCAGAGAGAATTGTTCAGGAGGAAGGCGCAAACTACGATGTGATCGTATGTGCGGGGGGCGACGGAACCTTGGGCAACACAGTTACAGGATATATGAAGAGCGGGATAAAGGTTCCACTTGGATATATTCCGTGTGGCTCCACCAATGACTTTGCAAGGAGCATGGACATACCGAGAGAGACGGTTGAGGCGGCTGAGATGATAGTGAAGGCAGAGCCGTTCTCCATAGATATAGGAAGTCTGAACGACAAGAACTTTGTTTATGTCGCAGCTTTTGGAATGTTCTCAGATACATCATATGCAACTCCGCAGAATATGAAGAATATATTCGGGCATGCGGCATATGTATTGCAGGGGATAAAAAGTCTGGCAAATGTACCATCTTACAAGATGAAGGTTACAATAGACGGGGACGAGCAGGAAGGCGAGTTCATATTCGGTATGGTGTCTAACTCGATATCCGTAGGAGGATTTAAGAGTATAACCCGAAAAGGCGTTGAGTTCGATGACGGACTTTTTGAGGGAGTACTGATAAGGACAATGAAGACACCGGCTGATCTGGAGAGAGTGGTCAGGGCACTCCTTACAGGTGATATGAATGAGAGGAGCATGGTTTCATTCAGGGCCCACAGGGTCAAGTTTGATGCAGAGGATCCGGTTGCATGGACATGCGACGGTGAGTTCGGCGGAGAATATAAGGAGACAAAGATACACATCCACAGGAGAGCGATAGATCTTCTGGTTGTTCAGGAAAGCGAGCAGGATGAGGTTATAGAATAATAGAATCGAGGATTTTACAATGGGTAAATATTTTGGAACAGATGGATTCAGAGGCGAGGCAAATGTAGACCTTACAGTGGAGCATGCCTATAAGGTTGGAAGATACCTTGGTTATTACTATGGCAAGCAGCATGAGGATGGAAAGGCACACGTTGTCATCGGAAAGGATACGAGACTTTCAAGCTACATGTTCGAGTATTCACTGGTTGCAGGACTTACAGCCAGCGGAGCAGATGTATATCTGATGCATGTAACTCCTACACCTAGTGTGTCTTATATAGTCCGCACAGGTGATTTTGACTGTGGTATCATGATCTCAGCCAGCCATAACCCATACTATGACAATGGTATCAAGGTTATCAACGGTCAGGGCTATAAGCTTGAGGCAGCCATAGAGAATGAGATAGAGCAGTATATAGACGGAGAACTCGGTGAGATACCATTTGCAAAGAAGGACAGCATTGGTAAGACCACCGACTACACCATGGGAAGAAACAGATATATAGGCTATCTCCTCACGATCCCTACCAGACCTTTTAAGGGAATGAGGATCGGTCTTGACTGTGCAAATGGTGCATCATATCTGGTTGCAAAGTCAGTGTATGACGCTCTCGGAGCAAAGACATATGTCATCAACAATGAGCCAAATGGAACAAACATCAACACGGACTGCGGTTCAACACACATTGATAAGCTTCAGGCATTTGTCAAGGAGAAGGGACTTGATGTGGGATTTGCATTTGACGGTGATGCGGACAGATGTCTTGCAGTGGACGACAAGGGTGAGATCGTGGACGGAGACAAGATACTATATGTCTGCGGCCGTTATCTGAAGGATAAGGGCGAGCTGAACAACAATACGATCGTCACAACAATCATGTCCAATCTTGGACTTTACAAGGCTCTTGACAAGAAGGGCATCAACTATGAGAAGACAGCAGTCGGCGACAAGTATGTGTTCGAGAATATGATGGAGCACGGACATTCCATCGGCGGTGAGC
>USSH01000193.1 GCA_900557435.1 uncultured Coprococcus sp.
TTCAAGGACTTACCTTTTCCGGTGGTGAACCATTTGCACAAGCTAAGCCACTTGCAAAACTAGCTAAAATGTGTCACGAAAACGGATACAATGTTTTCTGTTACACAGGTTATACATTTGAAGCTGATCTTCTTGACCGCATGTGCAATGAATGGGAGTATACAAGAGAACTGCTTTCATATATAGATGTGCTCATAGACGGGGAATTTATGGAGGATCAGAAAGATCTCTCTCTCAGATTCAAGGGCTCCAGAAATCAGCGTATCATCGATGTACCGGCTTCCCTCAAATCAGGCGCAACAGTATTGTGGGACGAGAAGGGCAAATACTTTTAGGGAAATAAACACCGGCTTCAGCCCTTTATCTATCAGGGCTGAAGCCGGTTTTTATCTTATAGGTATATAAGTCCCTTTTTCTCTTCTCTTCGACCAAACACTATTTTCTTCCTGTTGAACCAAATCCACCATCACCGCGCACTGTGTCGGAAAGTTCATCAACCTGATGAAATACTCCGGTTATACATGGGGCTATGACAAGCTGGGCTATCCTCTCGCCAGGCTCCACTGACTGTGTCTGTGTTCCGTGATTGTGAAGTGCCACCATGATCTCTCCTCTGTAATCCGCATCGATCACACCAACCTTGTTGGCCGGAGCCAGTCCCTTCTTGGAAGCCAGACCGCTTCTCGCATATACAAGTCCCGCGTAACCTGCCGGAATCTCCATGGCAATGCCTGTGTGTATAAGCACGGTCTGTCCAGGTTCTATCTGCTCTGCAGCATCGAGGCATGCATACAGGTCCGCACCTGCAGCATACTCTGACCCATAAGTTGGAATGATCGCCTTGTCATTTAGTTTTTTTATGTTTATATCGAACTTCATCCTGTGCTCTCCTTCTTGGGATAAATATTTTTATTTGTTATTTTGTTTCTTGCTGTATCTTCTGTCTGTATCTTCTGTCTGTATAATACGTCTGTCGCATTTTGATCTTATTGGAATAGGAGCTTATTTGAATGAGATCTTGTTATATACATCCATATCCACTCTCTTGCTGTATGAATAGCTGCTGTCAAGTTCTGATATCCAGTCAGACATCAGATTGTCGTAGTACTCTCCATCGGCAGCATCGGTAAGCTTCTGCTTATTCTCGGCTGTTGCCTCCTCATCGGTTATGCTTATCATCTGGAATATATGATATCCGTATTCTGTCTGAACCACCGTGGATATCTGCCCGTCTGACAAGCTGTAAAGTATATCCAGCGCATCCTGACCATATGTGCTGACTATCTCATCCCTGCTCATGGTGTGTGTTCCGGCATATTTCAGCTCCTTCGCACTTCCAAGGAATGATATGTTCAGATCAGGATTGTCCGACTCCTCTGCTATCGCCGCATATGCAGCGTCAGCCTTCTTTTTCTGAGCATCTATCTTCGACTGTGGATAGAGCGTTATATTGCCAAAGTTATCCTCTGAATAACACTCAAAGAACATGTCATAGAATGTACTCATACGCGCCTGTTCGTCTGATATCTCTGTGGAACTCTGCTTCATCACATACGCATATATCTTGTCTGCAAGAGCACTTTCCCTCAGAACACGCTTTACCGTGTCCTCATCGAGCTGTGCCTCCGCTATCTGCTCGTCTGTCAGGAGTTCATAGAATTTCTCCGCGTCCTGATCCTGTTTTCTCAGCTCACTGTCAGTGAGACTGATTCCATATTCGTCTGATCTTGTGATGAGCGTCTTCGTCTTTACTATCTTGGATATGGTCTCTCTTCTCGCCGCATCCTCGGCATCCATCTCAAGACCGTCATCCGTCACTATATTCTGGCTCCACACATCCTTGCCATATTTAGATTCGTATTTTTCCTTGAGTGTCTGTGCATATACATATACTTCATCGATGCATATGTCCTGTCCATTGTATCTGAACACGACCTCTTTTCCCGTGTCTGTGTTCTCACTCTCACCGCATCCGAAAAGCGCAATTCCCATCAGGCATGCCATCAGCAACAATATAATCTTCTTCAACTACTTCACACCTCCATTTCCCATATCATGGTTCGCGGTATTTTCATCAGCTTTATCTGCAGTTATCAACAGCTGGGAGATATCCGCTACAACAAACTCTGCCTGTCTCAGAACATCCCTTTGTTCGCCTTTAGACAACTTAAGCACAAATTCCGGTTGTGAACCCATCTGGAACTTCATTTTGCCCATATAACGGTTTACCAGATCATCTATTCCATCCACGTTGATATTTGCCCTGTTATACATTGAGAATCTGAGCATTCCATCACGATACCATATACGAGTTATATAGCACATATAAGCCCTCGCCCTCAGAAGCGCTGCGTCAAGGAGATTCATAGTCTCATCAGGAATATCTCCGAATCTGTCTATAAGCTCATCTATGATGTCATTGTACTCATCCTCGTTCTTTATGAGTGATATTCTCTTGCAGAGTTCAAGTTTTATGAAGTCATTTTTCACGTATGTCTCCGGAATGAATGAATCGATTGGAATATCGATCTCCGTCTCATAATCGTGGAATACCTCATCGCCGCGAAGCGCCCTGACCGCATCATTGAGCATCTTGCAGTACAGGTCATATCCAACCACTTCGTAATTTCCAGACTGGTTCTCCCCAAGAACACTTCCAGCGCCCCTTATATTCAGGTCAGCCTTCGATATCTTTACACCGGAACCGAGATCCGTGTATTCCTTTATGGCTCTGAGCCTCTTCTCAGCGACCTCGCTTATCATCTTGTCACGGCGATAGAACATAAATGCAAATGCACTCCTGTCGGATCTGCCCACTCTTCCTCTGAGCTGATACAGCTGAGCGAGACCAAAATTGTTGGCATCATGTATTATGATGGTGTTCGCATTTGGAATATCAAGTCCCGTCTCTATGATGGTTGTGCACACAAGGACATCTATCTCTTTTTTGTTGAAACGATACATTATATCCTCAAGTGTACGGCCATCCATCTGCCCATGGGCAAATTCAACGTGTGCACTTGGCACAAGTTTCTGGATCTCTGCAGTGAACTGATCTATGTCATTCACCCTGTTATACACATAATATACCTGCCCCTGTCTTGAAAGCTCACGGGCTATGGCCTCCCTGGCAAGCTCCTTGTCATACTCCATGACATAGGTCTGAATAGGACGTCTGTCAACCGGCGCTTCCTCAAGCAGGCTCATGTCTCGTATTCCCACAAGGCTCATGTGAAGAGTTCTAGGTATAGGAGTGGCAGTGAGTGTAAGTACATCCACATTGGTCTTCATCTCTTTTATCTTTTCTTTGTGATTTACTCCGAATCTCTGTTCCTCATCTATTATGAGCAGACCCAGGTCCTTAAATTCCACATCCTTGGATAAAAGTCTGTGTGTTCCTATAACTATGTCAACTTTCCCTTCCTTGAGCTCCTTCAGGGTATTTTTTATCTCCTTCTGTGTACAGAATCTGCACAGCAGACGGATTACCACGGGATAATCCTTCATACGCTCTGTAAACGTCTCGTAGTGCTGCTCCGCCAGAATAGTTGTCGGTACCAGATACGCCACCTGACGGCTGTCGCCAACTGCCTTAAATGCAGCTCTTATCGCCACCTCGGTTTTTCCGAATCCAACATCTCCGCACACGAGTCTGTCCATTATGCGATTGCTCTCCATATCAGTCTTCACATCTGCTATAGCGCGAAGCTGATCATCTGTCTCCTTATATGGAAATGTCTCTTCAAATTCCTTCTGCCATTCCGAGTCGGGTGAATACGCAAATCCCTCCTTGGATTGCCTCTCAGCATACAGTTTAACAAGGTGCTCTGCAATTTCATTTACGTGTCCCTTTACCCTGTTTCTTACCTTCTGCCATTCACTTCCACCCAGTCGGTTGATCTTTGGCGGGCGCCCTTCTTTGCTCCTGTACTTCTGTATTCGATCTGTCTCCGAGGCCAGAACATACAATTTACCGCCCTCGGCATACTCTATCACCAGATAATCCTTAAGTGCGCCCTCCGTCTCCATCTTCTCTATGCCCTTGTAAACACCTATACCATACTTTTCATGTACGACATAGTCGCCCACACTGACATCCGAAAATGACTTTATTATCTCACCTGAATACGGGAGTTTTTTCTGGGTCTTCTTTCCAGATGATGACTTGCTTGAAAATACATCGCCCTCGCTGACCACAACCATATGCATATCAGGTATCATAAACCCTGACCTAAGTCTTCCTGCCATGGCTGCAACCTCTCTGGATGCAAGAATCTTATCCGTATCATTCAGATAGTGGCATATGATATCCTCGTCCATGAGGTTATCAACCATCCTCTTGGCTCCGACTGAAGATGGGGACACGAAAAGTACACTGTTCTTATTCTTTTTCCATGTCCTTATATCCGATACCAATGTGTCAAAGTTATTCCTGTAACTGTGTACCTCACGGCATTCCATTTCCACCCTGTGAGCGTATGCCACCCTGTCATCGGTTCCCTCAAATGCATCAAACCCGACAACATGATATTTCTTTGACTTATCTATCACGTCATCATAGGTGAACATGACATTCATCTGTCCCGGAAGTACATATCCACCCTCAAGCCTGTGTGTCATACTGCTCTGAAAGCTCAGTTCTCCTGACACAGCTCTATCCGTGACCTTCCTTGTCTCATCCAAGAGCACAAATGCTCCCTCCGGCAGGCAGTCTATAAGGGATACTGTATCGCTGTAGAAATAATCCACATAGCTGTCAACGCCATATACCGCGCTAAACTCCGTGAGCTGTTCTTTAAGTTCGTCAACCTCTCTCTTAATCCTTGCATAGGCCTCTGTCTGAAACGATTCCTTAAGCTTCTTCGCGTAAGGTTTCAGTTCTGCCTCAATCTTTCGCAAACCTCTTGCGATACGATTCTGCGACAGCACCATCTCGCCGGCAGGATATATAACAAGTTCATCCACATTCTCTATGGATCTCTGACTTTCCGCGTCAAATGTCTTGATCGTGTCCACTTCATCGTCCCACATATCTATTCTATATGGACATTCCTCCGTAAGGGGATATATGTCGATTATTCCTCCCCTCACTGCGAACTGCCCCGGCTCCTCGACATTGTCAACCTTGTCATATCCAAGAGCGGACAATTTTCCCCTGAGATCATCGACATCCAGAGTCTGCGCTGTATGTATCCTTATCACATACTTGTTCATATATGAAAGCGCAGGGATCTT
>USSH01000194.1 GCA_900557435.1 uncultured Coprococcus sp.
TAGATTCTGTGGTATATGGCTCCGCCCAGAATGAGGCAACGTCAAGTAACAATGTCAAGTGGCGCGGAACAATGGCATATGAGCCGACACATGCTGTGATCAACATGGCAAAGCAGGAAGCAACCAATATAACTCTTGCAAAGACTGAGGACAAGATTACAGCACAGGTTGGAGTGGCAACTAGCAAATATGCTCCGCTCTATGACCTCACAAAGATCAAGGTTCAGAATGATGAGGAGGTTGAAAACGGTTATGTCGCATACTCACTTGCTAAGGGTCAGACCCTTCCTGATGGATTAGTGATGACAGATGGCAAGATATACGGTACTCCGGTCAAGGCTTCTGCTGAGGCTCAGACAGTGAAGATCAATGTGAGGGGACAGAACCAGACCACAGCTGAATTCATGCTTACCATAGAGAAGATAGAGAAGGGTATCCCTACACTTGCTGCATCAAAGGCTGGAACCGCATATGCAGGAAAAACACTTGCTGATGTAGCGCTTCCAAAGTCGGCACTTGGTGTATATAGCTGGGCAGACAGCACACAGTTGGTTGGTAAGGCTGGATCTGAGGACAATTACGATGCATACTTTGTACCGAAAGATACGGTCAACTATGACTGGAGCAAGCTTGATACTGCTTCAGGAACGTATGAGCAGTTAGAGGACGGCAGTGTCAGAATATCAGTGAAGCTTGCGGTATATGTGAGAAAGCAGGATCCTGTATACACTGTACCTGAGGGCGTGACAGCTATATATGGAGAAACAGTAGGAAAGGCTGTTATTCCAGAAGCAGAAGGCGGAATGTTCATCTGGGAAAATGCTGATGAGTCAGTCGGCGACGTTGGAACAAAGAAGTTCCTTGCAACATTTGTGCCATCTGATGAGGATGTATATGAAAGAGCAGAGCATATAGAGATCACAGTTGAGGTAAAGCCGGCTGAGGCTAAGTTCACACAGGCTATAGACAAGCTCACAGCAAAAGAGAATGACACTCTGGCCGATATAGTACTTCCGGAGGCAGAGAATGGAATCTACACATGGTACACAGACAGAACAACAAAGGCTGAAGATGGCGGAACATACAAGCTGTGCTTTAAACCTGCTGATATAACTAACTATGACTGGTCAGGAGTAGAGGGCTGGAACAGAGCCTACAGAGGTGTGGTATTCCCAGTACAGGTTGAGATCGTCAAAGAACATGTACATGATTATGGCGATGCATACAAGAGCAATGCGACATATCACTGGAAGGAATGCAGCTGCAAGGATATCCAGAATAAGGCAAGGCATACATTTGACTCAGGAAGCATAGAGACAAGTCCTACTGATACAGCAGCCGGAAGCAAGGTATATAAGTGTAAGGTCTGCGGATATGTGAAGACTGTGCCGATTCCGGCACTTGGCAAGGATATCACTAATCCAAAATACAAGATAAAGGTATCCGGACTTGATCCTCAGAAATATACTGGAAATGCAATTACCCTAAAGAATCTGAAAGTTACATCGGGCAGAACGGTTCTAAGAAAGGGTACTGATTACACGGTAGCATATTCGAACAATAAAAACCATGGCACTGCAAAGGTTACAATAAAGGGTATCGGAAAATACAGAGGAACTATCACAGAGACATTCCAGATCAAGATAGTAAGGAATTCTGTATTTGCAGTAAAGCAGTCAAGAACCAACATAGTATATAAGTACAAGATCACAAATGCTGATCTGAAGGGCAAGGGAACTGTAGGTCTTATAGGCACAACCGTTGCCAAGACCAATGGAAAGTTCAAGACACTTACGATCAGTGATACTGTAACTATAGACGGAGTGAAATTTAAAGTTACAGCTATAGGCAGCAAAGCATTCAAGGACTACAAGAGTATTGTCAAGGTTGCTGGAGGTGCAAATGTTGTCTCTGTAGGAACATATGCATTCAGCGGATGTACAGCACTCAAGACTATTCCGGCATTCAAGAATGTTACAGCTATAGGCGGTTATGCATTCTATAAATGTAAGTCGCTCACAGCAATGCCGGTAAATAATAAGCTTAAAACCATAGGCAAGGCTGCTTTCTATGGCTGCACATCACTTAAGACACTGACTGTTGGCGGAAAGGTGACAACCATAGGAGAGAGCGCATTCGGCGGATGCAGCAAGATGACAGCAGTCTCAATTGGCGCAAATGTTAAGACTATAGGTGCATCAGCATTCAGCGGCTGCAAGAGCCTTGCCACTGTCAAAGTTGGTTCGGCAAAACTCAAGACTGTATCAAAGAATGCATTCAAGGGCACAAAGTCAAAGATAACATTCAAGATACCAAAGAAATACTATAAGTCATATATGGCTAAGATTAAGGCAAAGGGTGTGGCAGCGCCAAAGAATGCGATATATACAAAGTATTAAAATGTAGCATAAGTAGTTACAAGAAATAGTCATATCAGTATTTATGGCAGGGCATAATCAGCTTTTGGGTTGGTTATGCTCTGTTTTGTATTGGGGCGAAGTTCATGTTGGAGAATGTATTTAAATATGGTATTCAAATGTGGAATTAAAAAAAGGAATTTAAAATATTACTGTTACAAACTAAAAGGATGATGACAGTGCATGATATATTTGTTATACTGAACATATGTTTGCGGCGCTGATGGGGATTTTATTGGGATTCAATTTAATTTGGATTCTAGAGAAGATTATAAGAAAGATAATATTAAAGATTTTATGATAGATAACAGGATGGAAGATAGTGGGATGGAAGATAACAGGATTCAAGATAACAGGATTCAAGATAACAGGATTCGAGATAACAGGATTCAAGATAACAGGATGGAAGATAAAGAGGATTATCTGAGCACACTCAACGAGAGGCAGCTTGATGCTGTTACAACCACAGAAGGATACGTGAGGATCATTGCAGGTGCGGGGACCGGCAAGACGAAGGCGCTTACTCATAGGTATGCATACCTTGTCAATGAGCTGGGAATATCAACTTCGAATATATTGTGTGTCACATTTACAAACAAGGCAGCCAGAGAGATGAGCAAGAGGATAAGACAGATGATAGGTGACAGTGATACTGGCTATATCTGTACATTTCATGGATTCTGTGTGAAGCTGCTGAGGGAAGACATACATGCGATCAACTTCCCACAGAACTTTGTGGTCATGGATGACGAAGATACAGAGGAGATACTCAAGACTGTGTATGAGAATGCACATATACAGTCGAGAACATATACATTTGACTCTGCGAGAGATCATATAACAGCCATGAAAAGTCAGATGCTGCATATACCGTATCTTGCAGAGATAGGGAACGAAAAACTTCTTGCGGACTATGAGAAGGCTGAGAAGGTTGAGGATAAGGTATTTCTGGGATATCTGTATGAGCAGAAGAAGGTGTATGGGCTTGACTATGACGATCTCATAACGATCGCATTGTATATACTTCAGACAGATGAAACGAAGCGGATCAAATGGCAGGAGCGGATGATGTATGTCATGGTGGATGAATTTCAGGATGTGAGCAACCATCAGTATGCGCTGGCAGAGATTCTCAGCGGATATCACAGGAATCTGTTCATAGTGGGAGATCCGGACCAGACCATATATACATGGCGCGGGGCACAGATAGAATACATACTTGAATTTGATGAGACACATGAGAATACCAGAACCATATTCCTTGATATGAATTACAGATCAACACCGGAGATACTCGCTGTGTCCAACTCGCTCATAGAGAAGAACAAGAAGAGACTTCCGCACAGGCTTGAGGCGTATAAGGAGTCAGGCAGAAGACCTATATATATACATTCCAGGACGACCGGGGATGAGGCTCAGTGGATGACCTCGGAGATACAGAGACTGGTGTCGGAAGGTGCATCGTACAACGAGATGGCGGTGCTGTACAGATCTCATTTTGTATCGAGGAATATAGAGGAGTCGTTCATCAAGGCAAAGATTCCGTATACACTGTACAGTGGAGTGGAGTTTTATAAAAGAAAAGAGATAAAGGATGTACTTGCATATCTCAGGATGATAGTCTATTCGGACGATCTGTCATTTCGCCGCGTGATCAATGAGCCGAAGCGCAACTTTGGCAAGAAACGAATGGCTCTCGTAAAGGCATATGCGGATAGTCACAGATGTTCACTGTATAACAGCCTCCTGGACATTCTGGAGGATAAAACGATCAAGAAGGCCGGGGCTGCAGCATTTGTGGATACCATAGAGGCGTTCAAGAAGACCTATAAGGAAAAGAGTCTGTCAGATCTGGTGACGGAGGTACTGGATCAGACCGGGTATGAGGCGATGCTCAGACAGTCGGGTGAGCAGGAGCGTCTGGATAATCTGGCGGAATTCAAGCAGTCTGTAGATGAATACGAGAAGACGTCAGGTGAGGAGAATACCCTGGAGGAATATCTCCAGAGCATCGCGCTCTATACGAACCATGACCGTGAAAAAGACAAAGAGACAGTGTCCATGATGACAGTTCACACGGCAAAGGGATTGGAATTCCCTTATGTGTTCGTGTGTGGGATGAATGAGGGGATATTCCCAAGTAAGCACGTGGATACAGAGGAACGCCTGGAGGAAGAAAGACGAATGGCGTATGTGGCATTTACCAGAGCGGAGAAGGCTCTGTATATCAGCGATGCCGAGGGTTTGAACTATGACGAGTCTTTCCGGTATCCATCCAGATTCATCTTCAATATAGACCGCGAGGCCATAGATTACGTGAACGAGCTTCCGCAACGCCTGATAGACGATACCAAGAGCTATATAGCCGCAAATGAAGCCCGGATATATCCACCTGACACAGAGATCAAGGTGGGCGACCGGGTGAGACATAAGGTGTTCGGCGAGGGCACGATCACCGGTATCAGAGTGGATATAGGATGCTATGTGGTCAAGTTCGACAAGGTGGCAACGGAGAGAAATCTGAAGATTGGGACGGGGCTTGAGAGTGTGTGAGGTATGCATAGAATTGCATATATTTATATACCTGATTTGGTGGAGCAAATACCGGCAATGGGCGATTGATGATCGTTAGTTGCCGGTATTTTTATGTGGGGAGTGAGTGTTAAAAAGACTTTTTTGTGTGGAGAAAATCGGACATATGATGATGTAAAATTTGAAGAAAAATCGGAGAAAAATCGGAGAAATGAAAGAGGAATAACTATGTGGTAAATAAATAATTATTAAA
>USSH01000195.1 GCA_900557435.1 uncultured Coprococcus sp.
CGATCCTGTCATATACTTTATCGTTAAGTGCCTCATCGTACTGAGCTTTTGTTATATATTCCAGCTCCAGCATGTACTTGAGGACCATCTTTCTTCTCTTGGCATTTTCCTCAGGATATACCACAGGATCATACTTGGAAGGGTTCTGAGGTATAGCGGCAAGTACTGCACACTCAGATACTGAAAGCTGTCCGAGTTCCTTATTAAAATAAGTGTTGGCTGCAGTTTCTATTCCATAACATCCCTGGCCAAGATATATAGTATTGAGGTAGTACTCAACTATGTGCTCCTTGCTTATCTGCTTCTCCATCTCAACAGCGAGATACTGTTCCTGAACCTTACGTTCAAGTGACTGCAGGAAAGTTGTCTCGTTAAGACCAACGTTGAAAACGTTATTCTTTATGAGCTGCTGTGTAAGAGTTGAAGCACCCTCATCGAAGTCACCCTTGCTGAGACCCTGTACGAAAGCTCTGGCAATACCCTGAACGTCGATACCGTTGTGCTCCCAGAAACGTCTGTCCTCTATAGCGACGAAAGAGTTTACAAGGTCACTCGGTATGGAGTCGTAGTACACATACTCTCTGTTGGAATTGAAGTTTGCGAGGGTAGTGATCTCTTTTCCATTCTGATACACAAGTGTAGTTTTGTATCCGGTGGGAATAAGTGCCTCTGCATTTACATTTGGTGTGTCGTCGAGTATTCCTTTTAGTGCACCGAAACCTGAACCGACACCAACGATCACAAATGCGAGGATAAGAACCAGAAATGCTTTGAACAGCGAAACGCTGACCTTTCTCCGGTTCCTTGGGAGCTTTGAAACCAGCTCTTTTTGAGCTTTGATGGCTCCCTTTTTAGTAAAATCCATAAAAAGACCTCCTTAAAATTAGGGAAAACATTTCCCTTGATATTTGATTGTAAGTTGTTTTCAAAAAATAGACGGCATAATGCCGTAAATACATACTTCACGTTAGTATATCAAATATAAGTATAATAATAAAGAAAAAAATAATGCAACAAAATAAAAATTAATAAACGTGAACCTGATAAATATTGTTGTCTGAAACTCCATGGAGTGTTAGAGTATATAATTGGAATTTGATATATTTGACAGAAGCATGCTTGATGAAAGCATGCAGGACGAAAAAGTGATGTGGTAAATAATTTTATTTGGAGGTTGTATATGTTTGCATCGATAGAGGAAGCGGTTGAGTACTGGAAGGATGAACTCTCATATGTTGAGGATGCCAGGATTACGGGATATGAAGGAGGCTATCCTATAGTGGAGTTTAAGATCAGTGAGGCGGCGTGGGATCTAGTTAAGGACAAGAAACGTTTTCCAAGGATAGTAAGATCATCTGAGATGGAAGGCGGTATAGAGGTGGGCGT
Organism: uncultured Coprococcus sp.; assembly: GCA_900557435.1. Classification (GTDB taxonomy): domain Bacteria; phylum Bacillota; class Clostridia; order Lachnospirales; family Lachnospiraceae; genus Coprococcus. The sequence continues at coordinate 1,387 of USSH01000195.1, forward strand.
GTCCACTTGCTTTTACAAGACAGCCTCTTTGGACTGGAATCCGCCGTTTATGACGATCTGTGGATATCCAGAAGTGATCAATAGAATCCTTGGAAAAGTTATGTAAATATAATGATTCCTGTAAAAACCATAACATAATGTTGATTGCGCAGCAGATAGAATAATACCCTTGCAGATACATATTTTGGTATCGGCAAGGGTATATTTTATATATGCGGACAACAATGAGAAATCTGTGGCTGTACAGAATTCCGGGTTGCTGTGATGACCTGAGAAAATGTGCAGTGGATTTTCTCAGATTATGTGGATAGATTACAGGAGGGCACTATGAATAGAGAAATAAGAACAGATCTGGCGATCGAGCTGAGAGAGAACATCCCGGGCAATACAGATATGGAAGGGGTGAGGGTCAAGACTTCCATCAATGAGGACAAAAGTATAAGGACAACAACAATAGATGTGCTGAATGAACAGGGAGAGAAAAATCTGGGAAAGACACAGGGAAGATATATAACGATTGAAAGCCGTCATCTCAAGGAGCCTGATGAGACAATAAATGAACAATTGAAAGATGAACTCAGTGAGAGATTGCGAGCACTTGCAGGGGATTGTGACAATATACTGGTGGTCGGACTTGGAAATCGCCAGGTCACACCGGATTCCATTGGCCCTCTGGTGGTGGACAATCTATTTATAACGAGGCATCTTGAACCGGCGACGCTTTTGGAAGACGTCAAGGGTGTAGAGAAGAGTTTGGCTTTAAGTGCAATATGTCCCGGCGTTATGGCACAGACAGGGATAGAGACTCTGGATATAGTTAGGGGGATTTGTGACAAGATAGACGCGGATGCGGTGATAGCGGTGGATGCTCTGGCAGCCAGAAGCAGCAAACGTCTCAATACCACAATACAGATTACTGATACCGGGATAAGTCCCGGTTCTGGGGTGGGAAATAACCGCAAGACACTGAATGCAGCCAACCTCGGACGCAGGGTGATAGCGGTTGGCGTGCCGACAGTTATATCGGTTCCCTCTATAATAGACGATTCTCTGGATGAGATGGCTGATGCGTTCAATGAGACATACGGCAGGAAGATCATGAGGGAATTCACGGAGGGACAGAGATACCAGATAGCAAAAAGCCTGATAGACGAAGATATGGCAGATATGTTTGTAACCCCAAAGAATATAGATGAACTGGTGAAAAGAATAAGCTATACGATCTCAGAGTCGATCAATGCCCTCACAACAAGAGGATTTTAATATCTATATTTTAATTTTATATTTCAATATCTATATTGTAATCTTTTTTGAAAAAACCACATATATTTGAATGATAGGAGTCTGGCTTGAGATGCATATTATTCGAGAGGTGTGAGGTTATGAATAAAAGAATAAGAGAAAAGGTGTTATATGTTCTGGCGTGGATCATCATGGTGTGCGCAGGGATACTTATTCAGACAGAAGAAACGGATAGACTGTGGCAGTTAATATATAGAGGGATTTATGACAGCACATCAGGAGCAAAAACAGGAAGTGGTTATGACAATGGTGGGATTACATGCGGAATGGGAAAAGGTATGCGTGAGGGGAGAAACAATGAAAATGCTGATATAGAGGGATATGTGGATTATTGGGAGTCACAGGTAAGGAAGGTATGTGACGATGGTATAAGGTCTGCCGGCAGATCGAAAAATAATGAAAGTAATAAAAGTAATAAAAGCAATGAAAGTGATGAAGGCAAATGTGATGGCAAGGATAGCAGTGCAGATGTTGCTTCCTCAGACAAGCAGGATGCCAATGTAGGCATCACAGAAGACAACACTAAAGAAAAGCCTGTATCAACCGTGTCTGCCATGGCTGATATTTCAAGTTCTTATATAGACATGGATTCAGACACTCTGCTTTCGTATTGCTACAATGCAACTTATCCGAAGTGTGTAAAAAGTGAAGAACTTGATGCTGAGAATCTGCTTAGCAAAGATATGTCACTTGATATGAGTACCGGTGGCTATAAAGTACTGATATATCACACCCATAGTTCTGAGGCATATGCAGATTCCGTGGAAGGCGATGCTGAGGATACGGTGATGGGACTTGGACAGCAGCTGGCAGATATATTGACCGATACATATGGGATTCCGGTATATCATGACACTACAGAGTACGATATGATGACGGGCACGCTGGATAGAAATGCATCGTATGACTACTCAAGAGAAGGAGTTTCAGCCATCCTTGCAGAGCATCCCGAGATAGAGGTCATGATCGATCTTCATAGAGACGGCGTGCCTGATGACACGCACCTTGTCACAGAAGTGAATGGTGAGCCCACAGCCCAGATCATGCTGATAAATGGAATGTGCCGAGATGAGGAGGGCAACGATGTGGATTACTGGAGCAATGATAACAAAGTTGACAACATGGCATTGGCGCTTCAGACTTATCTTGCAGGCCGCGGGAACTATGGCGATCTGATGAGAAAGATATATATAAGCACCAGCAGATACAACATGGATCTCATGCCGCGTGCCATGCTGGCAGAGATAGGCGCACAGACAAACACCATACAGGAGGCGAGAAATGCCATGGAACCATTTGCGGCAATGCTTGCCAAAGTGCTGCTGGAGTAATAAGTTATCTTTTCTCTTGCAGTGGAATACAAATGCATGATATATTAACGTCAAATGCGTAAACAGGATCATGATGAAGAATGACTGAATATGTCATAGCTCGTTGATAACAGTCATTAGATTTTTATTGGATAAGGATGTGAAAGATAAATATGGAACATATAGATCAGTCAAAAATCAGAAACTTCTGTATAATAGCCCATATAGATCACGGTAAGTCAACACTTGCGGATCGAATCATAGAAAAGACAGGAACTCTGACAAGCAGAGAGATGCAGAATCAGGTTCTTGACAATATGGATCTGGAGAGAGAAAGAGGAATAACGATCAAGGCGCAGTGCGTCAGGATCATTTACAATGCCAGTGATGGTGATGAGTACATATTTAACCTCATAGATACGCCAGGACATGTGGATTTCAACTATGAGGTGTCACGAAGTCTTGCGGCATGCGAGGGAGCCATATTGGTGGTGGATGCCGCTCAGGGAATAGAGGCTCAGACTCTTGCAAATGTATATCTTGCGATAGATCATGATCTGGATGTAATGCCGGTCATCAACAAGATAGATCTGCCATCTGCCGATCCGGAGAGAGTCGTGAACGAGATAGAGGATGTGATCGGTATAGAGGCACAGGATGCCCCTAGGATATCGGCAAAAAATGGTATTAATATAGAAGAGGTGCTTGAGCAGATTGTGACAAAGATACCAGCACCGCACGGTGATCCAAATGCACCGTTAAAGGCTCTTATATTTGACAGCCTTTATGATTCATATAAGGGAGTCATAATATTCTGCAGAGTGTTTGATGGATGCGTGTCCAAGGGAACGTTGATAAAGATGATAGCGACAGAGGCTGAGGCTGAGGTGGTCGAGGTAGGTATATTTGGCGCTGGAAGATTTGTTCCATGTGATGAATTGTCAGCTGGAATGGTGGGTTACATAACAGCCAGTCTCAAGAACGTCAAGGATACAACGGTAGGCGATACAGTTACCCAGGCGGACAGACCGTGTGCGGAGGCACTTCCCGGATACAAGAAAGCACAGCCGATGGTGTACTGCGGATTATATCCTGCTGACGGTGCAAAGTATCCGGATCTCAGGGATGCGCTTGAAAAGCTGCAGCTGAACGATGCAGCACTAAGCTTTGAACCGGAGACATCCATAGCGCTTGGATTTG
>USSH01000196.1 GCA_900557435.1 uncultured Coprococcus sp.
TTGATTTTCCAGCGCCATTGCTTCCTAAAATATGGTTTATATATTTCTTATCAAATGAAATGTTTACATTTTCAAGTAGCTTTTTTTTCCCTACTTTCAAACTATAATTAATCAGTTTCATTGCAGTATCCTTTCCAAATAGGTGTTTATAAAATATATGAAGCATTCTATAAACACCTATTTCTCATAAAATATGATAAGTCTACAAATCTCTCGTCTTTTTATATTTAGTGTCCTTTACTACCAACGACAGCTTTAAGGGTAGCGACAATGAAGTACCACATGCTGTTAATATTTTCCAGTTTTAAGGCCTCCATTTTCTGATCCATAACCTCTTTTTTTGTTTCGTTATTTTCTTTAAATTCATTAATTTTCATCTTTACCATATTCTTTCTTTAGATCATGATGAAAATATTAAACTCTTGCCATCATGATCCAATTCAACGCTCAACAATTACGCATCATGCTGATACACTTGTCCCCATCATGCCGCCTGCCGGCTCAATGAGGGCATTCGCATTATGTCGTCTTACGCAAGCGCATCCGTCGCAATGCTCATTATATCATATATAGTATTATTGCTCCGGAACCGGCAGTCTTCCGCTCTCATGCTGCACTTCATCCCACACTGATCCAAATTCATATGTAACATCTATAATCTTATCCTGTCCCTTTGGAATACCGTACACAATATATTGATACACCACAGACATTGGGGTAAGGGCATCATCTGTATATTCACCATAGAAAATCTTTCTCTTTATTGGATCCGTATCACTGTCCGTATCTATAACCACAATGTCAAAGTTTCCTGTTCTCGCGCCGTGATTTAACAATATATCGCTCACCAGATAATAGTCATAACTGTCATAATCAAATTCCACTTCACTCAGATAACTTATCTCATCAGTGGTAATTTCCGCCCCGCCAGGAAGAGTATATTTCTTATCATTCTCAATTTTCTGTCCATACTCTCCATCGTATATTTTGTATAACTTTCCTTTAGGAGTGTCAAGCTTACTCACATCATACCAAACCGACGCGTCAGCCTTTTCACCTACCACATACATAATATTTGTAGGAGTAGTCTGACCTTCCGGTGAATCAGGATCATCATTCTGGCAGTATACGACCATATACCCATAATCACCTGACCTGACCATAAAGTACATATGTCCATGATCAGCATCCACTACTTCTGATATGTCATTGACATCTGCATATCCATCATATGACACCAAAATGTCTATGTCCTCCTGACTCATAGGTTCCAACATCATACAAGATTTTGATCTGAGATATACATCAAAATAATCCCCTCCGTCTGACATATCCTCTGCATCTGAACTTCCATAATCCGAAGCATCCATCTCATATTCCATGTCGTATACTACATATCCTTCGGGAACATCGGCATCTTCCAGCTCTATCGGCTCCACTGAATTTATCGTCAACCACGCCGTATTTCCATCAGGATCCACATTCACCATCTTGTCTCCAAATGCATATCCTTTGACTGGGATACTATCAACATAATAATTTCCATCACCACTATATATTTCATCATCTGTATCCTCATATTCGTCTTCTGTTCCTACATCATAACCAAGACTTTTGTCATGATCTGACGTGAGCGCCGAATAAACGGTCACCAAACTTATTATCAGAAAAAATACAATGATAATTATCATGCAGACTTTTTCCAGTCTCTTTTCATTATCGAGTACGTCTTTTTCTTTCTTCTTGAACCACTCGCTGTGCACGTTTCCATACTGTTTATTCTTGTCTTCAGTATATAATGTCTGATCCTGATTGTGATCACCGTACTCCCATCCGGCATTTGCCGGAGCTGCTCCGCTTTCAAACTGCCCATCTCTGTTTTTTTCCACATACCACGAACCGCATCTCGGACACATATATCCTGTCTTTTCGGGATCAAATTTTTTACCGCAGCTTTTGCATGTAACCTTCACTCATTCACCTCATCTAGTCGTTCTTGCTTACATTATTATATTGGAAGAAATCTATTCTATGATCCTTGAAGTAATACTTTGCGTCACGCTCATTTACCTCTCGGAGCACCTTACATGGATTGCCGACAGCAACCACATTCGATGGAATATCCGTTGCAACCACACTTCCCGCTCCTATGACGGTGTTATCACCTATAGTAACCCCTGGAAGTATCGTAACTCCTGCGCCTATCCAGCAGTTCTTGCCTATTGTTATAGGTGCATTGTACTGATATCCCTGTTTTCTAAGATCTGCATCTATAGGATGACCTGCCGTTGCCAATGTGACATTTGGTCCAAACATAGTGTAATCACCCACATAAATATGTGTGTCATCCACCATAGTCAGGTTAAAGTTTGCATAGATATTGCTGCCCCAGTGAACGAATTTGCCGCCCCAATTTGCATGAAGCGGTGGCTCTATATAGCAGTTATCGCCAATCTCCTCGAACATCTCCTTAAGCATCTGCTGCCTCTTGACCATCTCTGTTGGTCTGGTCATATTGAAGTCATACAATCTGTCCAGACATTTTATCTGCTCCCTTGCGATGTCCTCGTCACCCGGAAGATAAAGCTCACATGTGTGCATCTTTTCCATCTCTGATTTACTCATTGTAAAACCTCCTGTATTTTATTTTTGTCTTGGCAACCCCGACACGATGCAAATCCTTTCGTCTTCGCCATTGTGCATCAGCACTTCAGAATAAATCCTTTCGTCTTTGCCATTATGTATCATCGTCTCAGGATCACACAGACTATATGAGTGACAACAGGCACCACCAATCCGCGCAAATGCGCACAATGATGATGCCTGTTATCTCGTCGTATATACATTATGTGAAAATATACATAATCTGCAAATGTACATACATGGCGCACTCGGCACCATATATAATATATAAATTAGTTGTACTTGTAGTAGTTGATGAGGCAACCATCTGTGATGATCTGTCTCTCATCATCTGTGAGTTCTCCAAGTCTCAGCTCTATCTCAGCAAAATCCTTGTTCACAACATATGCCTTGATGATTTCTGTCTTGTTCTTCACAGCATCCTTGATACCAGGAATGAATACATAGTCGTCATTGTCAAAATCAAAGTCCTTGTCGATGACAAATGGAAGCATACCCCAGTTGATAAGGTTTGATCTGTATCTCTTGGTTGCATATTCCTTTGCAATGTTTGCCCATCCGCCGAGTACCTTCTGGCATGATGCAGCCTGTTCACGGGCTGAACCATCACCTGGCTTAACAGCATATATGGTGCTTCCTACACCTGTATTGCTTCCGCATACGTCCTCAAACTTCTCCTTGATGGCATGCATAACTTCCTTAACCTCAGGGAATGCCTTACCCATGCACTCACCAGCCTCACGAACCTTCTCAACCGCCTGAATTGCCTTTGCTCTTCCGACATACTCAGGATCCTTTCTTGAAAGCGTGAACTCTGCAAGGCCAAGAGGATTTGATCTGTATGATGAAGTCTCTCCTGATGGAATGAGCTCATCAGTTGTAGTTACAGGATCATGTATAACTGATGCTACTTTCAGGAGAAGGTTGTCTGTTAGAGAAACCATCTCCGGCCAGTCCTTGATGTTTGGACCAAACTTGATCTCAACTGATGGATCAGCTTTGCCGACACCATTGTATACTCTTCTGTCATATATAGCCTTGTCGAAGAAATACTTTGGATGTGTGTACTCTATATCTGCAAGGTCTGTTGCTGATGTCAGGTATCCCTTGTTGGCTGCTGTTGCTGCGATCGAACGAGCATCCATAAGTGCAACAGATGATATCTGACCATTCTGTATCTTTGATCCCTCTCTGTTAGGGAAGTTTCTTGTTGAATGTCTGATGGAGAATGCATTGTTAGCAGGTGTGTCACCAGCACCAAAGCAAGGTCCACAGAATGCTGTCTTAACTATAGAACCCGTCTCGATAAGATCTGCCAGGACTCCGTTCTTTGCGAGCTGCATATATATAGGTGTACTTGCAGGGTATACTGACAGGGTAAACTCGTCAGCACCTATGCTCTTGCCTCTGAGTATATCGGCGGCATCGCAGATATTCTCATATCCACCACCGGCACATCCGGCGATGATTCCCTGCTCTACATACAGCTTGCCATCTCTCACCTTATCCTTGAGTGTGAAATCTACCTTGCCGTCAAGACTTACAAGTGCACGCTTCTCAACGTCATCAAGAATATCCATGAGATTTGCATTCAGTTCATCGATGGTGTATGTGTTACTTGGGTGGAACGGCATAGCTATCATAGGCTTAACAGTTGACAGATCTACATACACAACTCCGTCATAGTAAGCCACATCGCCAGGATTCATCTCCTTGTATGCCTCACTTCTTCCGTGAATGTCATACCAGTCCTTTATCTTGTCATCTGTCTTCCATATGGATGACAGGCAGGTCGTCTCTGTTGTCATTACATCGATACCGATACGGAAATCTGCTGAAAGCTTATCAACTCCAGGACCAACAAACTCCATAACCTTATTCTTGACATATCCGCATCCAAATGTTGCTCCGATGATTGCAAGTGCCACATCCTGAGGACCAACACCCTTCTGTACCTCTCCGTCAAGATAGATGGCGATAACACCCGGCTTTGCAACATCATATGTCTTGCACAGAAGCTGCTTTGCAAGCTCACCGCCGCCCTCTCCTATAGCCATGGTACCAAGAGCACCGTAACGTGTATGAGAATCAGATCCGAGGATCATTGCTCCACACTCAGCAAGCATCTCACGGGCAAACTGATGTATAACAGCCTGATGAGGTGGTACATACACACCACCAAATTTCTTCGCACATGAAAGACCAAACATATGATCATCCTCATTGATGGTTCCTCCTACCGCACATAATGAATTGTGACAGTTCGTTAATACATATGGAATCGGGAATTTCTCCAGTCCGGATGCTCTGGCTGTCTGGATAATTCCAACATATGTAATGTCATGGGAAGTCAGCTTATCAAATTTGATTTTCAGCTTTTCCATGCTGCCAGATGTGTTGTGGTCCTTTAAAATACCGTATGCAATGGTATTTTTTGCTGCTTCTTCTTTGCTTACCGCAGTGCCTGTCATGGATGCAATAGCTGCGGATGCTTCGCTATTGTCTTCTACTACGGTACATCCGTTTA
>USSH01000197.1 GCA_900557435.1 uncultured Coprococcus sp.
TCGGTACTCTTGTTTTAATATCTTCACATAATTCCACCCTCTTTCTTAATTTAACTAATTTATCATTTAAAGATGAAATCTGCTCTGCATATTCGTGCATTTCATTTCCATCTTTTGATAACTTTCTTTTTGCCCAAAGTCTTTCTCTTTGGTCTAGTATTTCTTTTATTTTAAAATTCACATCATCTTGATAGTTACTTAATTCTTCAAATGTTTTTATTTTATGTATTGCTAAAAATCTTGCTTCTTCAGATAATTGTTCCATTCTTGAAACATCTGCTCTTATACTTGGTGGTAATCTTTGTTGTGGTACATTATCTGGAAAAACTTTTAGCAAATAACAATAATGATAATATAAAGCAATAAATCCTTTCGCTTTGGCTCTTTTGTGCCTTTTAGCAAAAGGATAATTAACTTTTCTATAATTATAAACATTTTATAATAAATCTTTTGCTGTAATTGACTGTAAAAGTAAGTTGTTATATGATAACAGCAAGTCGGATAGCCGGCGGATGAATGTTGTAGTTCATTTACCGAATGTCCGGCTTGTTGTTTGCAGGAGGAAGAGGTCTTTGTACGGATATGTGGTTGTTAATAAGCCTGAGTTGAAGTTTCGTGAATTTGATGTTTACAGGTCGTACTATTGCGGATTATGCAAGGTACTTGGAAAGGAATACGGATTTACCGGTAAAATATCACTCAGTTATGATATGACTTTTTTAATAATGCTGTTAAGTGGTTTATACGAACCAAAGACTGAATATGGAAAGGAAAAGTGTTTGGTCCATCCGGTTGCAAAGCATGAATACCGCATTAATGAAGTTACAGATTATGTTGCGGATATGAATATACTTATGATGTATTATAAATGTATGGATGACTGGAATGATGAACATAAAGTTACGAGAAAGATTCTTGCAGACAGCTATAATTCCAAAGTTAATATAATAAGGAAGAAATACGAAAAATACATACGCAGATAATGGTGTCAATCTCGGAGATGAGGCTGACACCATTATTTTTTGTGTACAAATTCTTGTAAAGATTATTGCAAAGAAAATGGTAAATATATACAAAAATCATCTGGTATTTATTACATTGACACTAAACAACGGCAAGTTGTATTTTAGATGTAAAAGGGTAAGTCTGCACATGATCGGTTTTGTGACAAAGCGGCAGCAAAATTAGCATACAAAAAAGGGGGAGAAAATAGAATATGAAGACTTCAAGATTCAGACTCACGATATTCGCAGGAGTGATAGTTCTCATCCTGTCAGTTCTAATGATCAATTCGGCATCTATCAGTGCCAACGCCTCAGCAACAAATGTAAGTAGTGATGGAAAGTGGAAATTCCAGATAATCAACTCGGACAAGGCGACAGCCAGACTTGTATGTTATACAAGAGAAAGCGGAGATAATGTAGCCATTCCGGGAACAGTTACAGGGAAAAATGGCAAGAAATATACTGTGGTTGAGATAGGTATTCCAAATGAGTGTGTGTTTAATTATGTGTGTGTGACAAAAACGTTGACCATACCGGCATCTGTGGAGAAGATAAGTAGTTATGCGTTTTGGCGTGACAAGATCACCAATGTGAGGTTCGAGAAGAATTCAAAGTGCAAATATATTGGCGAGGCAGCGTTCTCTTCAGCTAGAGTATCCACCGTGAAATTTCCGGCTTCACTGGAGACTATAGGTGAGGGTGCGTTTTACGGCAATTGTGATACGTTGACCAGTGTGGAATTTGAGGATAAGAGTAAGTGTAAAACTATAGGTGCTTCAGCATTTGGCTTTGCAACGAAGCTGAAAAGCATAAATATCCCGAAGTCCGTGACAAGCATAGGGGAAAGTGCTTTTGAACATTGTGAAGCCCTCAAAGTGCTGACATTTGAAGAGGGCAGTAGCTGCAAGACCATAGGAGATTCAGCGTTCAGAGGTACAGGAATCACCAGACTTAATCTTCCGGCCAGTATAAAAAGTATAGGAGAAAGTGCTTTTTTGGGATGTACTGGTCTGGTCAATATTGATATAGCATCTGATTCATTGACAATTAGCAGTAAAGCATTTGCAACAAATGTAAAAACAAAATTGTTAAGAGATAGCAATGGATATTTGCACGAGCGGATCATAGGAGAGCCATGTCCGTATACAGGGGTAATATATGTTAATAATAAGAATGTAAAGCAAGAATGTTTAGACCCCCAGATTGTAAATTCAGGCAGCGTCATAGTAAGAAATTACAATATAGAAATGTATGTGAAGTCGGGAAGCACATGGGTGAAAAAAGTATCAAAGACAGTGGGTTACAACCAGTCGGTGGCATTATCGTCCATTGCACCAAATGCACCTACAGGATTCAAATATGAATGGTATAAGGATAGCAGTTTCAGGGATTATGCCGGTGATACTATATGTAAGGCATCAAAGGATGGGGTCTACAGACTTTATGCTAATACAATAGAACATTTGTATACGATTATCTTTATGGCAAACGATGGAACACAGAACATGACAAAGAAAGAGGATATAAAGTATACAGAGTTTGTAGATCTTCCGGCAGGAAACGGACCTGCCAGAGACGGATTCTGGTTTAAGAGCTGGAATACAAAAGCGGATGGAACGGGAACAACATACAAAGGAATGGTAAACAGACTTACCACAGAAAATGAGATAACGCTGTTTGCCATTTATGATAAAGTATATTCTACTTATTGGTTTTCTTTGAGAAGCGGAATAAATGGAAAGCTTGTATATCAATTCAGGGCAAGTAGTACAGCACTGGGAGGATATGAAGGAGTTGTGGAGTCTCCAGATCAATATTTGGATGCGGATATTACATATAACTATGTTGACCCTGATGGCAATTATAAAGAGATAAAAAAACGGATATCAGACATAGCGACAGGGGACGGATGGATCAGGATCGATTATTCGACGGCAAACTATACACAGAAGTATCCTAATATAGACAAGCAGAGCGATTATGCCAGTGGTTCAAAATATGTAGCTTCCGAGGACTGTGGCTTCCTGCCTAATCCGGTATATAAAGATCTTACCATCAGATTCGATGGGAGCAGCGCAGAAAATACGATGGGGGATGTGACATGCGTGCGTGGAAAGCTTTACGCAGATAAGCTTTCAAACATGCTGACAAAAGAAGCTTACGAGTTCGCGGGATGGACTGTGGAGCAGCTTGAAGGAACAGATGATCCAACTATTCTGATATCGGATTCAGATATTAGAGAGAACAGAATAAATGAGTCGAAAATATATGCACTGTATATGTTTGCTGATAAGGATCTGACAGTAACACTTAAGCCGGTCTGGAAAGCTCCGGAGACATATAATGTCCTATTCAAGTCCGGAGGAGGAACCGGTACGATGCAGATGCTCACGTTGGAGTGCGGAAAGGTAAGCCGAATCCCGGATTGTACATATAAAAAGAAAGGTTATTTGTTTGCAGGCTGGGCAATAGACGGTGAGAATACGGTAAAGTATGCGGATGGAGCTACAATAAATAGAACAGCGCAGGAAGGCGATATAAGATTAAAGGCCATATGGAAACAGGTCACATATAAGCTGGTGTACGATGCGAACGGCGGTCAGGGCTTTATGTCATCGGAGAATGTTGCAAGTGCATCCTTGCATAAACTAAAGGACAGTACATATGAGAAGCTGGGTGCGAAGTTCAATGGATGGAATATGGAGAAAGATGGTTCCGGAAAATCCTACAGAGACGGAGCACAGATACAGTATGAGCCAGAGAATGAAGGGGAGACCATTACCCTGTACGCAGACTGGTCTCCGGCTCCGGTCATAATATCATTTAATGCAAATGGCGGAACGGTTGCCAAGTCACAGAAGACTGTAGAGTTTGGAGAGACATGTGGCGTACTGCCTACGGCAAGAAGAGATGGGTATGATTTCCTTGGCTGGTTTACAAGACGAACAGGCGGAACACAGTACAGCAGTGGAACAGAGGTGGATTCTGACAGTGACATCACCCTGTATGCACACTGGAAAGAACGAAATTATACAGTTACATTCAACTCGAATGGTGGTAATGCAGTTCCGAATGGAGTCAGGACTATTATGGCGGGAAAATCTTTGGGAACTCTTCCTACTGCAAAGAAGGACAAGGCAACATTTGCGGGTTGGTATACTTCACCGACGGGTGGTTCTAGAGTGAGTGCGTCATTTAAGGTGAATAAGGATTGTACATTCTATGCACACTGGACAGATCTTACAAGGAAGGTCAGGGTGACATTTAATGTTCAGAAGATAAAGAATACAGCAGGTTATGAGGTACAGTATTCGACATCATCCGGATTCGGCGGAGCTGGAACGGTATACGGCAAGGTAAGCGGAGGCAACGTATATGTAACTCAGGTTGGAGGACTGAAAGCCGGGACCAGATATTATTTTAGAGCGAGATCATATGCTATAAAGAATGGAAGAAAGACATATGGCTCGTGGAGCAGTGTATCGAGTAAGACCACAAGTAAGTAAATCCATTGACTGATTATTGACTAATTTCATGAGGAGGAAAAACATATGAAGGGAATGAAAAAGGTTTCATTGTGGTTATGTTCAGTGCTGGCAATGTTGGTCGTCATAGGGAGTATGACACTCAAAGTCAGTGCAGCCACATATAGCGGAGTGACGTCAGATGATAATAAGTGGAAGGTGTGGATAAACACAGCTACAGGAAGGTGTTCGATCAAGCCGGCAAAGGCAGGAGTATCCGGTGTCAGTTCGGGTGAGATCATAATACCAGCCACAATACAGTACAATAAGAAATCCTACAATGTAACAGGCATTGCATCGAGTGCATATTCAGGTAATACTAAAGTTACGAATGTCTATCTGGGCAAGGCAGTCAATCTTATCGTTATATCAGCGAATTCGTTCAAGGGATGTACAGCGTTGGAGCACATTAAGCTGATCGAAAACACAAAGCTGACAACGATAGGAGACAGTGCGTTTTACGGCGACAAGAAATTGGTGGGAAACACTAAGAATCAGTTATATCTGCCGTCAAAGCTTAGTAAGATAGGCGTTTCGGCATTTGAAGGGTGTTCAAAGATAAATGTGATAAATGCCGAGACATGCTCAGCGATCTCAACTATCGGTTCGAACGCTTTTAAGGGTAT
>USSH01000198.1 GCA_900557435.1 uncultured Coprococcus sp.
AGATGGTTGTCATCATGCAGTTTACAGACAATCCTTTCACCAATGCTACAACATATATAACTGAAGCTATGGCTTTTGTGATAGCTATTTTGCTGTACAAATTTGGACACATGGATAAGCTGTACGAAACCCTCGTCATAAAAAACCAGGTTTCCAGAAATATAATACTCTCTGTATTTGCCCTCATGGTCTCCATGGTTTTATACCAGCGTATATCACCAAAAGATTTCATGAATGTGTTTATGACTTTCCTGTTTATAGTTATTCTTATACTCATTCTGTACACTGGAATGTACAAAAACTACATGAGTCTCATGGAGTCTCAAAAACAGCTGCAGTCTTATGAACAGTATCTTCCTATTATAGAGGAGCTTATCGATCAGGTTAGAATGAGACAGCACGATTACAACAACGAACTTCAGGCAATAAGTATGCTGCCGATCAGCTGCACTGATTATGAATCACTCTCTGCCGCTCTGGCAAAGGAACTTGATGCTTCATGTAGCGATCACGTTATAAAGAATTCCTACCTTCTGAGGATCAACATGAAACTGATAGCAGGTTTCCTGTTCAGCAAGACCAATCTCGCTCTGGAACGAAATATAGACCTGAATGTAAATGTCAAGAATTCAACTCTCACATCAAAGGCTGCTGAGTTCGAACTCCTGGATACGATGAGTATTCTGGTAGACAATGCATTTGATGCCACCGAGGACGGAGGACATATAGAGATAGTGATCGACTCAGATGGAACGAAGACATCCATTGAGACTATCAATGCAGGGCCTACACTCACCGCCACCATGCGGAAAGTTTTTTTCACCAAAGGCTACTCCACAAAGCCACCGAAGGATGACAAATATTCAAGAGGAATAGGTCTTTATAAGTTAAAACAGCTCACAAAAAAATATGACGGTGAAATCCTTCTCGACAATCAGACAGTAGACGGACAGACTTATATTCATTTTCTGGTCAGACTATAAATATCACTTTTATGACCTTTTAAGACAGCTATGGGTTGATCCCACAGCTGTCTTTTTTGTTGGTAATGATCTCTTTCATATATACACATGCAGTATTTTTATCATTTTATTCCCTATTGTTTAAGATTTTATGTTGTGTAACCCACCGTCATCTAACATTTTCAGGTATATCCCCCGTTATTCGTTAATTTTTTCTGTATTCCTCCATATAACCTTAATTTTATTCTTTACTTATTGTTTATAAATGGTATAATCAAAAGGATTATTTTTTCCTAATAAATGGAATTAAATAGAATTTAATGAGAAATTTTTGACAGGAGATGTGAAAGTGAAAGATACTATCGAAATCAGATGGCACGGACGTGGTGGTCAGGGTGCCAAGACTGCTGCCCTGCTGCTCGCAGATGTGGCATTCAAAACAGGTAAATATGTTCAGGGATTTCCTGAGTATGGTCCAGAGAGAATGGGCGCACCTATCACTGCTTACAACAGGATCAGCAGTGAACCTATCAGAGTACATTCCAACATTTACGAGCCACAGTATGTGGTTGTTGTTGACGAGTCACTGATAGAGCCTGTACACGTAACTGCAGGTCTCAAAGAAGACGGTGCCATCATTATAAATACACCTAAGACTCCAGACGAGGTTCGTCCACTGCTCAAGGGTTACAAGGGTAGGGTATACACACTTGATGCCAAGGAGATCTCCATGAAGACTCTCGGCAAGAATTTCCCTAACTCTCCTATGCTTGCAGCCATCGTTGCTGTCAGCGGGATCATGGAGGAGGGACCTTTCCTCGAAGATATGAGACAGTCATATCAGCACAAATTTGCCAAGAAACCAGAGGTTATCGAGGGCAACATGGAAGCATTAAAGCTCGCCTTCAGGGAGGTAATGAAGTAATGAGAACAGATATAAGCAAGATACATGACAATAGCAAATGGACAGAGCTCACACCTGGAAACCACGTATACGGCGGTGGTACTTCCAAAGCCTTTAACACAGGTGAGTGGAGAACTTCAACCCCTGTCCTTGACGAGAGCAAATGCGTACACTGTCTTCTGTGCGCACCTGTCTGCCCGGATTCATGCATTCCGGTCGTATCAGGCAAGCGTCTCGCATTTGACCTGGATCACTGCAAGGGCTGCGGTATATGCGCATACCAGTGCAAATTCGGAGCTATAACTATGAAGGAGGGCAAATAAATGGCTATAAGAGAACGTCTTTCAGGAAATGAGGCTGTGGCACATGCTATAAAGCAGATCGATCCGGATGTTATGCCTGCATTCCCTATAACACCTTCAACTGAGATACCTCAGTTTGTTTCAACATTTATCTCCAACGGTGAGATCGATACAGAATTTATCCCGGTAGAGAGTGAGCACAGTGCCATGAGTGCAGCGATCGGCGCAGAGGCTGCCGGCTGCCGTACACTCACAGCCACATCATCATGCGGTATGGCTCTCATGTGGGAGGAGCTCTACGTGGCGGCGTCCAATCGTCTTCCACTTGCCCTCGCACTTGTAAATAGAGCACTCTCCGGTCCTATCAACATCAACTGCGACCACTCAGACAGTATGGGTGCACGTGATACAGGCTGGCTGCAGATATACGCAGAGAACAACCAGGAGGCATATGACAACTTCGTTCAGGCATACAGAATATCTGAGCACAAGGATGTCAGACTTCCTATCATGATATGTCAGGATGGTTTCATCACAAGCCATGCCGTTGAGAACATCACCCTCATCGAGGATGATCTCGTAAAGAAGTTTGTAGGTGAGTACAACCCTGAGCAGTATCTGTTAAATCCTGAGATGCCTATGGCTGTCGGTCCTTATGCCACATCTCCTTATTATATGGAGACTAAGATGGCTCAGAATACTGCCATGAAGAATGCAAAGCAGGTTATTCTGGATGTTGCAAAGGAATTCGAGGAGATGACAGGCCGTCACTACGGATTCTTTGAGGAATACAGACTTGACGATGCCGACTACGCCATCGTTATGATCGGTTCTGCTGCCGGAACAACAAAGGAAGCTATAGATGAGCTGAGAAACGAAGGCAAGAAGGTCGGACTTCTCAAGATCAGAGTGTTCAGGCCATTCCCTGGCGAGGAGATTGCAAAGGCTCTCTCCCACACCAAGGCTGTGGCAATCCTTGACAGATCGGAAGGGTTCAGAGCAGGCGGCGGACCTCTCTCAGCAGAGGTTAAGGAGCACCTGTATGACATTCAGGCAACCACAAAGGCTGTCAGCTACATCTACGGTCTCGGCGGTCGTGACTACACTGTGGAGAGCGCAAGAGGCGTATTTGCACAGCTTGAGGACATGATCGAGAACGATGCTGAGATCCCTCAGTATCAGTACATAGGACTTAGACAGTAGGAGGTAAGATGAAATGGCATATAATTTTAAAGAAGTAATGAACAAGCCTGAGCGTCTTGCTCCAGGTCATAGAATGTGTGCAGGCTGCGGTGGTACTATCACCGTCAGAACTGTACTTCGCGCCCTTCACGAGGGTGACAAGGCGGTCATCGGAAACGCCACAGGATGTCTTGAGGTTTCCACCTTTATGTATCCTTACACAGCATACGAGGACAGCTACATACACAATGCATTTGAGAACGCAGGCGCTACCCTCTCCGGTGTTGAGACAGCGTACAACGTTCTGAAGAAAAAAGGCAAGATAGATGACACATACAAATTCATCACATTTGGCGGTGATGGCGGAACTTATGACATCGGACTTCAGTCACTGTCAGGTGCCATGGAGCGTGGACATGACATGGTATATGTGTGCTATGACAACGGAGCATACATGAACACCGGTATCCAGCGTTCATCAGCTACTCCTATGTATGCTGACACCACAACCACACCGGTAGGCTCACAGTCAAATGGTAAGATGCAGAACAGAAAGGATCTCGCACAGGTCATGGCTGCCCACGACATCCCATATGTTGGACAGTCTACTCTTCTCGGTAACATGCGTGATCTCTACGAGAAGGCTGAGAAGGCTATCTACACACCTGGCGCAGCTTTCCTCAACGTCATGTCTCCATGTCCTAGAGGATGGAGATACCCTACAGAGAAGATCATGGACATCTGCAAGCTGGCAGTCGAGACATGCTACTGGCCTCTGTTCGAGGTTATCGAGGGCAAATGGATCCTCTCCTACGCTCCTAAGAAGAAGCTTCCTATCGAGGACTTCCTGAGAACACAGGGCAGATTCAAGCACCTGTTCAAGCCTGAGAACGAGCACCTCCTCGTTCAGTATCAGCAGGAGGTTGACCGTCGTTGGGAGGATCTGCTGTATAGATGTTCTAAGAATTAGTTAACGAACGGACGAAAATCCGTATATTGCATATGCACAATCACGTTTGATTGCTCTCATTTCGACTAAGGTCACATAAGCATGGGGCTCCGACCGCGATAAGGGCGGTGCGGATCTCCGCCCCAGCTTGTGACCGTCGAAAATCGGCAATCTGCACTACCGATTGTTGCATATTGCAATATACGGATTTTCTGTCGTTATAAATAATTAAAACCCAGTCGACTGCACTACCGATCGCTATATATACCCTGGGGGGCTTTCTTTCTGTTCTTGAATATATTGTAATTCTTAGAACATCAAATCTTATCTTTTAATTTAGTTCTTAACTGCTGATTGTTGCATATTGCAATATACGGATTTTCTAGTTGTTTTGTATTCTTTACATGCAAGTGTATAATCACACAATAATGGCATCGCATACTTCATAGCAAGAAATGGTAAATCTCAGTCAATGGCACTATCGTGCTATTTTACACCAAAGAAAAATATCAGTTAAATGGCACTTCGTAGAAATCATTGAGGGTGTATTGCGCATCTTCGCCATCTTCATCTTCGCCTGCATTTTTCCAGAACAGCAGGCTTTCTACCTGGCTTACATCCAATATTCGGTTTGTGGTAAACAGAAGTTCGTATTCTCCGGCTGTGTTTGTATTTTCGTTTCCCGATTCGGTGATATCTGTAAGCATTGTTCCGTCTTTCAGCTTTACACCGGAAAGGACTGCGTATTTTTCATCTGAGGTCATATTCTTTGCACCGCTTATATCGAGCACTGCCCTGATGGATATCGGGGAGACCTCACATTCGGTGACCACC
>USSH01000199.1 GCA_900557435.1 uncultured Coprococcus sp.
AAGGAGTTTTTATGGACAGAAGAATTCAGAGAACCCGCAACAGTTTATTCAGCGCTTTCATAGAACTGCGCGCAACCAAACCTGTTGAAAAGATCACTGTGAAAGAACTTACTGAAAAGGCGAACATCAGCAAGCAGACATTTTATCTGCATTTTCAGGATATTTATGATCTGTCCGAATATCTTGAAAACGATGCCCTTCTGTCTCTCATAGGAGATATCCCTAACCCTGAATACATGCTGACCAATCCGGCTGAGGCAAGCCGCCAGCTGTGCAGCGCATTTATAAATCAGGGACATCTGTTCTCTATTCTCTTTCCGGATGACAACAGAAGCTATGGCATACTCACCAACAAACTTGATGCACTCATCAAGGAGAAGATCTATGATGTGCGTCCTGAATTCCGCGATGATCTGTCCAAGAATGTCGAGCTTTCCATGTTCATTCAAGGCTGTGCATACACATTCCTGAAGTACAAGGATCAGGATCCCGCAAAGGTTATCGATACTCTGGCCGGAATAATCGAGCGCGCAGTCCGGGATTAACACATGTGATCCTATTAAGGTGTGCGCGATTTCTTTCTGCCACCACATCACCGTTATCATCCCGGGATCACTCAACTATCTCACAGGCCACATACTCATAGTTTACCCTCTCACCTGCATTGACTCTCAGGTGGTATCTGCAGTCCACATTTTCCTCTCTGCTGCCATCATGGGCATCTGAGTTTCCACAGACACCAGTCTCCATCACCACATATATCTGGTCGCCCATCCCCGCAAATGTCTCATATGGGTATTCTGCCAGCAATTCTCCTTTTCTGACACTCACGTTCTCGTCACACTTCAATCTTATATTTATGGGCTGTCTTACCTTCTGCCAATCCCTCTGCCCTTCAGCTATAAGATAAATCTCTACCGTATACCCTTCCTTCGATACACACACTATCTGCCCTGCTCCGGTTTTACTATATCTAACCTTGCAGTCAAACGGCGCTCTGATCTCTCCCCGTGCGGCTCGAATCGCACACACGCCGATACACCCGTCTCCCACGTCCTGTATGCAATGAATATCAGATACGCGCACAACATCACCTTCAACAGGCACATACACTTTCTTAAGCACTCTCTCATAATCTATCTCCTCCTTATCTGATCCAACATGTCTGTGACCTTCAATATATCTCTTAAGCTCCCCGCAAATGCGTTCCACTTGATCTTCATAAAACACCTGAATCTGCCGCCCCTTAGCAAGAACCCCCAGCGCGCCAGAAGATTTAAGTCTCATACGGTTCACAAGTGCTCCGTCATTCACCGTTACTCTCAGCCTTGTATCACTGCACGCCAGGTTATATATATTATCCATTCCTCCCAGGGCGTCTATGATGATTGCCAGTATTCCTGATTCATTCGTATTTCTGTTATCCGCACTTCTGTCACTTGAATTTTTATCTCCCACATTTCTGTCATTTGGGGCTCTGTCATCATTGTCTATTTCTCCATTCCCGTCCACGGCATCGCTATCATTTTCACGCCCGCCCCTAAGTCCCGCGGCGATGAGTATCACCGCAGCCGTCACCAGCAGCAATATTATGGCATACAGCCAGATAGCGTCTCCTATCCTCCGGATTTCCAGCAAAACAAAAAGGACATCCATATATGCATTCCAATTCTCCATAAGAATTCCTCCTGCACATATGATGTCCTTTTCTATATTAGTATATTCATGCTCCCATGGCAGCCAATAGCTCCATGAAGATCTTATTTTATTTTTTAACAGCTGTCAGCATCTTCGAGAATCTCTCCACATCCTCCTCAGGAAGCCTGTAGATCCTCTCGATCTTGTCCCTTGTCATCTCCAGTATCCGTTTCTCAAACTTAGCTTTCTTTATGTAATCAATGGTCCTATCCGGGAACACAAAATAACTCTCTGCAAGTCCAAATGCCACCCCATCCTTTGCATAGTAACCACCGTCCTGCATATGTTCAAATGCGTACAGACATTTGTCAATGTATCTGTCGTTGACATAATAGCACTTGAGCATGACAGCCACAAACCTGAGTCTGAAGTCATCGGACATATCCTGCCATGTTCCCACGGCTATTCCTCCCTGACCTTCCGGAACTTCTGCCTCCTGTTGTTTCTTTCTCCATTCCGGATTCAGTTCAGAGTCACCCATATATTTCATAATGAATTCCCACACTATCTCCTGATACATGGATGCCGCCTTAAAATTGGCACAGAACGAATCACACACCCACCAGTTGTCTATCTTTGGCACAAATTCATCCGCATACGCAAGTATCTCCTCAAGTTTTCCCTGTGCATATCCAAGGACCAGCCCCTGCAGCACCACGTCCTCCAATGTATCGTCCGGTGCATGCTTCAGGTATTCCTTCCAGTTGATCTCCGCGATCTGCTGCGCGATCTCTTTCAGATCATCAAGTCTGACTCCGATCACATTGCCGCATCCGGGCAGGTTCATGGCAAGATATTTGCCAAATTCCAGATCCATATGTTCATATAACTCATCCCTGACAAGTCTGTTCACATCCTCAAATGAACTGCTCTCCATCTACATATCTCCCTTCCAAAAGCCACAAGAATGCTTTTATATAGCAAATTATTTATCTCTCAAATATTTATCTGTTGACCACATTTATCGGATGTCCAGCCAAAAATGCGCCCATATTGTCCCCTGCTATCTGCAGCAGTCTCTGTCGAACTTCCCGCGGAGCCCAGGCAATATGAGGTGTTATGATGATATTCTTTGCTGTGAGCAGCGGATTATCCTCCTTCATCGGTTCCTGCGATACCACATCCACTGCAGCACCGGCTATGCGTCCCGAATTGAGCGCATCCGCAAGATCCTGCTCAACGATGCAGCCGCCCCTTGCCGTATTTATCACAAATGCCGTTCTCTTCATAAGCTCTATTGTTTCTCTGTTTATCATGCCCTTCGTCTCAGGAAACAGCGGACAATGTATGCTGATCACATCTGCCTCTGCAAACAGTTCTTCCCGGCTGACCCATCTTATCCATCCGCCATCCGGAAGTTTCTTCTCTGTTCTGCTGCTCACCAGAACCTTCATGCCAAATGCATGGGCTATATCAGCTACCCTCTGTCCTATACTTCCATATCCAACGATTCCCATCGTCTTTCCGTAAAGCTCCATCGTCGGCATCACGCTGTATGAAAAATCTTTACTTCTGACCCAGCCACCGTCCTTCACGGAACTGTTGTGGACACCTACCTGATTTGCCAGTTCAAGCAGAAGGGCAAATGTGAACTGAGCCACCGCATCAGTGCTGTATGCCGGTACATTTGTCACCACTATCCCATGCTCCTTTGCCGCATCCAGGTCCACAACATTGTAACCTGTGGCGAGAACGCCTATGTATTTCAGTTTAGGACACGACTCCATCGCATGTCTGTCTATAACTGTTTTGTTGGTAGTAATCAGCTCCGCATCACCGATCCTGGCGATCACATCCGCATCATCCGTCCTGTCATACACTGTAAGTTCCCCATACTGGGCCAAACTGTCCCAGCTGATATCACCGGAATTGGCTGCGCAGCCATCTAAAACAACTATCTTCATATTCAATCACCATGCCCTTTTTATTATGATATTTACATTATTTTCTATCTGACTATATTATCACATTATCAGTAAAAAGGCACTCTTATGTCATTTTTGTTAAATCAAGCTCCGCATTTTATTCAACTATACCATATTTTTACACACATTTTTTACACCAATTTGATAATCGGCGCAAAAATGCACAAATATTTCTGTACTAATTTAATAATTTCATTGAAAAATATGTGTAAACACATTAAAATAAAGATAACGTGCATTGGTAACAAAACTTAGCGAATGGGAGGTTTGAAATGGACAAAAAAGCATTAACTAAAAAAGTAATAGAAGTTTTTTCTAATGTTCTTCCAGAGATAGATGCGGACGATCTGGATATGACAGCACCACTTACTACAACTTACGGGGTTAATTCAGTGTCTATCATACAGTTCATCGTAGGTCTCGAGAATGAATTCAACATAGAATTTGACGATTCTGAACTCGCGCTCGGTCTATACTATGATATGAATGACATGATCAAAGCTGTAGAGGCAAAAGTCAACTAAAGTCTTGCAGTCTAAACACGAAATGGAGGTAATAAACACATGAGCAAAAAAGTTTTGCCAATTAGCTATCCGATGATCACTTCCTGGCAGTGGCATGCCACACTCTTCTCAATCATTGGGGACGATGAGAAGGCCAAGAACTGGATCTTCAGCAATTATATACAGTTAAGATGTTACAACATCGAAGAGATATTCACAGGAGACGAGATGCTGCTGGCTGATATGATGCCGGGAAGCAGTTCACTCAAGGAATGTCCTTATCTGCTCTTCTCTCTCATGACCAAAGAGCAGGTAGAGAGTTATTGCGGAGACATTCTCACATTTATCAAAAAGACTATCAATCTCGGCGGATACGTGTACGGTGTATTTGACGAGGCTAAGATCCTCTGCGATTCCGGCGCCGACTACAAGTTTCCTCACGAGCTTTTCATCTACGGATACGATGACGAAAAGCAGGAGTTCAATGTAGGTGACTTTACATTCGGCGAACACTATTCATATTCAACCGTTTCATACTCCGATGTACGAAACGGATATAACACCATCACAGCCGCAGAAGATCACATCTTCAAAGATGATTATAAGGGACGCCGTGGTATATATGTGATACAGAAGAATCTGGCTGAGACATACTATGAGCTTGACACCAAGTACATAAAGGATACTCTTATCGAATATCTTGAGTCCAAGGACAGCAAGAACCACTTCCGTATGATGAGAAACCGTTTCAATGACACAGTATTCGGCGTGAACGTATACGATGCAGTTCTCAAACAGATTGGCAAGCAGTTGTCTGCTGAAGATCCTGATTTTGATATCCGTGCGCTTCACATTCTCTACGATCACAAGGTTCTCATGATGGAGAGACTGAAGTATATGATGGACAACGGATATCTTGAGTTTAACGGAGACATCCTC
>USSH01000200.1 GCA_900557435.1 uncultured Coprococcus sp.
CACATGGTATTACGTGGTTTCCGGACTATGTTGACAAATCTGTATTTCAGTATCTGAGGGATGACTGGGGAGCTAACCTTGTGAGAATCGCAATGTACACAGACACAGGAGATAATAATGGTTATTGCAGTGGCGGAGATAAAGAGAAGATTAAAGATCTTGTGAATTCAGGTGTATCAGCAGCGACAGAGCTTGGGATGTATGCCATAGTAGACTGGCATATTCTTAATGACAATAATCCTAATACTCATATAGATGAAGCAAAAGATTTTTTTGAATATGTATCTTCTAAATACTCAGAAAACCACAATGTGATATATGAAATATGCAATGAACCAAATGGCGGCACTTCATGGGCAGAGATCAAAAGTTACGCTGAGACAATAATTCCTATAATAAGAAAAAATGATAAGGATGCAATTATTATCGTAGGTACACCTAATTGGAGTCAGGATGTGGATGTGGCATCCGCTGATCCTATCACAGGATATGATAATATAATGTATGCAGTGCATTTCTATGCAGCTACTCATAAAGATGATTTGAGAAACAAGGTGGAGACAGCTCTGTCAAATGGTCTGCCGGTGTTTGTCAGTGAATTTAGTCTCTGTGATGCTTCGGGAAATGGAGCGATCGATTATGAATCTTCAGATGCCTGGTTTCAGATGATAAACGAGAATAATCTCAGTTATGCGTCGTGGAGCTTGTGTAATAAGGATGAAACCTCGTCTCTCTTTACGGTGAGTTCATCAATTGCGGATGGTATATCAGATGATGAATTATCGGATGCAGGAAAATATGTAAAAAATAAAATCCTGGGCAATTAGTGCCAGAAGCAAATAGTAGTCAATAGTTATATTGATAATGTAACATGGCACTTGTATTTTACAATTTAACATGTTATAAAAAGTCTGTAAATTTTATTTGACTGCAATTCGGAGCGGTCGGTTAGGAGTGTTTGATGAGAGTTATAGCTGGAATTGCACGTAGTCTGAAGCTTGTAACAGTGGATTCTATGGATACAAGACCTACAACGGACAGGATAAAAGAAACCCTTTTTAATGTCCTTTCACCGGATATACCGGGATGCAGTTTTCTGGATTTGTTCAGCGGAAGTGGTGCAATTGGCATAGAGGCTCTGAGCAGAGGCGCAAAAAGTGCTGTGTTTGTAGAAAATGGCAGGAAGGCACTGGAGTGTATAAATAAAAATCTGGATTTCACAAAATTGAGAAATGGAGCGCAGGTGTTGAGTACAGATGCCGTAAGTTCTATAAATACCTTGGAAAGACAGGGAGAGGTATTTGATGTTATATTTATGGATCCGCCATATGGCAGACTGCTAGAGAAGGAAGTGCTTGTCAGATTGTCAAAATCGAATATAGTGTCAGATGATACGGTGATAGTTGTTGAGTCGGATCTGGATACGGAGTTTGAATATCTGGATGATATTGGATTTGAGATATATAAAACAAAGAAATACAAGACAAATAAACATACATTTATATACAGGAGACTGGAAGATGAGTAGAGCGATATATCCGGGAAGCTTTGATCCCGTGACACTTGGACATTTGGATATAATAAAAAGATCAGCGGAAATGTTTGACGAACTTACCGTTGGGGTGCTGAATAATACTGCAAAAACACCATTGTTTTCTTTAGACGAACGTGTTAATATGTTAAAGAATGTAGTTTCGGATATTCCAAACGTAAAAGTTGTTGGATTTGGAGGACTTCTTGTGGACTATGCCAGACAGAATGATATAAAGGTTATAGTCAGAGGCCTTAGGGCGGTTACTGATTTTGAGTATGAACTTCAGATAGCCCAGAGTAATAGAAAGGTTGCACCGGATATTGATACCGTTTTCCTGACGACCAATATTCAATATTCATATCTCAGTTCGAGTGTTGTCAAGGAGTATGCAAGTTTTGGTGTGGACGTGAAAGATTTTGTTCCGGAACAGATTCAGGATGTTTTAAAAAAGAGATTTTCAGATATTCAGTCAAAGTTTGGAGATAGATAATTAGGAGGAGAATGAGATGGCAAGAAAAGGTATTGAAGAGATGATCAGTGAGATAGAGATATTTATTGACAATTGTAAGTTTCAGCCGTTGTCTTCCAGTAAGATCATTGTACCAAAAGAGGATCTTATGCAGATGGTTGGAGAGCTTAAACTCAAGATGCCTAATGAGATAGAGCGTTGTAAGAAGATTATGAGAAATAAAGAGGCGATATTGGCGGATGCTAGAGCGAGAGCTGATTCGATAATCACTGAATCTGTAGCGGAGGCCAACAGGCTTGTAGATCAGAGTCAGATAGTAGAACAGGCTAATCTTCGCGCTAATGAGATTACGGATATGGCAAGAAGTCAGGCTGAACAGATAATCGCAGAGGCTAATGAGGATGCAAAGGAAGTAAGAGCTGGTTCTATGTACTATTCCAAGGATAAGCTTGCAGAGATAAGCCAGTACATAAATGCTACACTTCAGGCTGAGCGTGCGAATTATGAAAACCTTATAAAATCCCTTGAGGAGAACGCTGCAAGAGTTTCAGACAACATGGCTGAGCTTGATACAAGCATCAACATGATGAATGGTGTCCCTGAGCAGACTTCTCAGACAGATTCAGCTTTTGAATCTGAGGAGGATAATTATAATGTTTATGGTAAGACAGAGTATACCAAAAAAGATGACGAATATGATGATGGATATGATTATGAATATGAAGAAGACGAGTATGATGATGAAGACGACGATGATGAGGAATATCTCGACGAATAAATCATACGAATTTTGACTATAGCATAAAAAATGTGGTTATGGCACATAGAACACCATAAAAACATTTGGCACATATATATTTTATAAAAGACAGTCCGGTTTTTTGTATGAGATCATAGCTTTGGAATAAGGCAGACAAGCCTCCGAATGCGGTGAGCGACAAAGACAGGACTGTCTTTATTTTGTTTGTTATTGCGATGGAATTCAGAGTATCTATGCCTGATGATATCTCTAGAAAAGCCGTGGCGATATATGCTGTACGATATGGAAGATAGTGCGTTATGATGCTGGAAAAAATGGCGAATATCACCATATAGATACCGATAAAAGTTATATTATGTGCAGCTGTATCAAAAAGGCTTGCAGGATGTTGATCTGGTGAATTGCCGACTGTTGCGGCGACTTCGTGTTTGGCACAACGTTTGATTGTCAGGCGTCTTGAATGTGATGTTATAGCATAACGTTTGCGTGGCATGAATAATATCAATACAGTACATATGAATTGCGGTATGTAGAGACAGGTGAGAAGTGTTTTAAGAGAAATAAATCTGCATAAATAAGATGAGTAAATATATCCATACAGGAACATTGGACTTACATTGTTGCATAGGGGGAGCATAGACTGGGCGGTGTGTCGATTTATCCGGTTGTTTTGGTAAAGAAATGATATAGTTAGTGTTCCGGTCGGGAATCCACAGAATAAGCCTATTATAAGAGTTAGCAGGCAGGCGCTGCGTGCCGATATACTGTTCAGATCTATCGTGCTTAGTATAACTCCTGTGAGCAGCATAAAAGGAAGCAGAACTGGGATTATGGAGTTATACCACAGAGATATCCCTTGCCTGCAGCCTTCGGTTATTGTTGTTGCGTTCAGACATGCAAATATTACTATAACGGTTATGATTATCATATAAAAAATGTTCTTCATACGTGTAAGATATGCATGCTATAGCTTGAATATGATAAATGTTCGCTGATAAAAGCTTGTAAAAAATATATTTTTAGTCAGTCGCTTATAACCGGAATGGTGTGTTCGTACTCATTTCTTAGCTTCGCTCCATGCGCGTTGTAAACTAAATTGTTGTAGACGGCCGTTGACTTTATATCATAACTGAACATTGATTCCCCGATTGTAGAAAGCGTGGATGCTACTTCGGAAGCCTTGGTTATCACAGGAATGCCGGTTCCTTTCTTGATCTGCTTTACGATGCATCCAGCCTGGGCTTTGAGTCCAATCAGTCTCAGATAATATATCCATCCGCCTGCTTTGTAACAGTTATAGTCCGTGTTGGTGAGCTGCATGATATAGTGAAGAAGTGCTCTCTGTATATGCGTTAGGGTGTAGTTCTTGGATTTGAGTGCCTTGGCAGTGTCTGAAAATGACATATATGCGTCAATCTTTGACATTCTGTTGTATAGATTTCTATCCAAGTCGACAGTGTCGACAAAAGATACGGAGGGCTTGTCGTATGAACCATAGAGAAGCCTTGCTGTGGAGAGAAGATCTGACATACCATTTTCAAATACAGGGAAAGTGTTTTTGTATTTGGCATTGAGTATATGGTAACATTCTTCAGGAATATGACGCTTTATAGCCGTGATGTCAGCACTTTCCAACAGGGTTCTTATGGCGGATGCGGAACATATATCGTGATTGGTATCATTGCTGTTATAATCTGATATCAATCGCTTTATAATAACAGGTTTAATTCTAGAACTGGTACGTTTGAGAGCGGCCAGATACTCTATGGCGAGTATGTTGTTCGGGCTTGCCATAATACTCTTTATACTGTCCTCTGGGGCAAAAGAGGATTCAAATGTGAGACCTGAGTCTTTGAATATATCATTGCTATGAAGATATTCTGCAATTGCATGTGCTCTGGCTGCACCGTAAGTCATGCCTGATGACATGGATTGCTTGATACATGCAGATACATTGATGGGTTCGTTTTCGATGATGTCGGCAATAAATGACAAAAGTGGGAGGTTGTCAGTTTCAGCCCCAAAAGATATATAGTCTATGGCATCACTCATATTCATCATTGTCACCGCTGCGGTGGCATAATCCCTTGCACTTGATGTTGAGTAGACAAAGGGTATCTCAAATATGATATCTGCACCACATCTGATGGCAGTCTCGGCTCTTGTAAACTTGTCGGCAAGGGCAGGAATCCCCCTCTGTAGGAAATTGCCGCTCATAAAGCATACTACATGGCTGGCTCCGGTCAGTTTTTTTGCTTGTTCAATCTGATATAGATGTCCTTTGTGAAAT
>USSH01000201.1 GCA_900557435.1 uncultured Coprococcus sp.
CATATGGAAGCAGACTTCATGTAAAAAATGATCAAAAAGCAGAAATGTTTTTGGATATAGTTTCTGAAACAATTGATAATGGTGGAACTGTTGTAATACCATCATTTGCAGTAGGAAGAACACAAGAAATTTTATATGAACTAAATAACTTAAAAGAAATAAGAAATGATGAAGAATTTAGAAAAAAATACGAAACATTAATGAGAGTTCCAGTATATGTAGATAGTCCACTTGCAATTTCAGCAACTCAAATTTTCAAAGAAAACATGAACATATTTGATGAAGAAACACAAGAAATAATAAGAAGAGGGGACAATCCACTAGAATTTCCAGGACTACAATTTACACAAACAGCAGAAGAATCTAAAGCTTTAAATGAAAAAAATGCAGTGGATGACATGAGAAAGTCTGATGATGGAAGTGAGTTTATCATTGGAACAAATTATAAAAATGTTCATTTTAAACTGATGGAAGATGGACAGTTTCTCATAACAAAAATAAATAATTAACTATTATGATTCCTCAGACATAGTCACATATATGGTGGCTGGTCTGAGGAATTTTGTGTTTATCGTAGATTGATATGTATTTGTGTCAAAAAATATATAAAAGTGCACATTTGTGAAAGAAAATAGAATGCGAATCGGATTGAGGACAGGAATTAAAGCCATTAGAATTGAAATCAGGACGGGCTGGACACATAAAAAAGAATCCAATTGGGGGATAAAAATGCTGATGTTCAGTGTGAAGGAGGAAAAAGATGACGGAAAAAATAATGGCGGAAAAAAGTTATAGCATAAGTGAAGCAGCATCGATGGTTGAGGTTGAAACTCATGTACTCAGATATTGGGAAGAGGAACTTGATATCAATATAAAAAGAAATGACATGGGGCACAGATGCTATGATGACAGGGATGTGAAGATACTTCAGAGGGTGAAAATTCTCAAGGATAAGGGAATCCAGCTTAAAGCCATAAAGGATATGGTTCACAGGATGTATGAGATGCTGGATGAGGACACTGATTTGAAAAAAGATCAGGTGGATGACAAAACAGGGGAAATAGATAGAGTTATAAACGAAGATAAACTGATCAATATAAAGTCTATTGATACAATAAGGGTCGATTGCGGCAATAGCAGGGATGCGGTTGATGGCGAAGAGGATTCTGATGCAAGAATAGTTGATTTTAAGATGGCTCAGTTTCAAAATATCATGGATAAGATCGTGAGTAATTCCATAAAAGACAATATAAAAATGATAACCCAGTCGGTGTCAGGAGCAGTGACGGAGGATGTGGTGAAACAGCTTGATATGCTCATACAAGAAAAGGAAGAACAGGAGGAGGCGCGTTATAGAAGACTAGACACGACTATAAGAGAACTTCAGCAGACAAGACAGGAGATTGCGGCTTCAGAAGTGATGGCAAAGAAGCACAGATTTTTCAAGAAAAATAGAAAATAGAAAATTAGAAAAATAGAAATAGATATTTTGTTGTTTATAAAAACTTCATACACTGTCATGGGTATTTCATGTTATAGTATCCATGGGAGTTGATAGAATATGAACATTACAAAAAAAGTAAAGATTATGATCATAGTGGTGTGGCTTACAACGATAGTGTCTATGGTCATAGGAACATGTATTATAGGAAAATATTTTATAACAGGTGCATATGGCAAGAATCATTCGCTTCAGTTGTTGTACTCGCAGAATGATCCGTTGAATGACGTATATAAGTCAATATCATCAGCCAGGAAGATGTCATTAACATGGTAAAGACTGATCCCGGTTATTATCTTGATAAATCAAATGCAGAGGATCTCAATAACAAGACATCGGCTAACAATACGAATGTATTGATAAAAGTTGACGATGATTATAAATTTGTTGGCGTGGATTCATTTTCTGATGCTTTGAAGAGTCAGCTGCAGTTCAATGATAACAGTACAAATATAAGTACCGTAGAAGATGACTCAGCTTCAGAAGATGTAGGCGGTGAAAATCAGATAAAGGTACAGGAGTATCTGATGACACAGCCATCGATGTATCTGTGTAATCAGATATCATATGTATACCAGGGCAGCAGTGTAGATATATACATGCTTACTTACTATGGAAATTACATGGATAGATTTCGTGGTACGATGATGGGATATATAATCCTTGTGGTCATCATCATGTTCATATTGAGTGGACTTGTGGCATTGCTCATATATCAGCAGTTTGTAAATCCTCTTGTAAAACTCAAGGAGGCCGCGGAGAAGATGGGGTCCGGCAATCTGGAAGATGAGATTGATATAGGACGAAACAGGGAAGATGAGATAGGTGAGCTCTGTGAATCATTTGAGAATATGCGGCAGAGAATGAGTGATTTTGCAAAGGCCAAGATGCAGTATGAGGAGGAGAACAGACAGCTCATAAGCAATATATCTCATGACCTCAGAACACCTATAACTACTATAAAGGGTTATGTTGAGGGAATAATGGATGGTGTGGCTGATACACCGGAAAAACGTGACAGATATCTCAAGATGATATACAGCAAAGCAAATGAGATGGACAGCCTGATAAATGAACTGTCGCTTTATACCAACATCAACAACAACGCGATTCCATATGAGTTCCACAGAGTGTCGGTGAAGGATTATTTCAATGATTGTATGGAGGAGGTCCACGCTACTCTGATGTCTAAGAACATGACTCTTACATATAGAAATTACTGTGAGGATGATGTCATGGTCATTGTGGATCCTGATCAGCTCAAGAGAGTTATCAACAATATCGTTACCAATTCCATAAAATATATGGATAAGGAATACGGTCAGGTTGATATAAGCATATATGACAATGAAGCTGAGGTTAAGGTTGCCATCAATGACAATGGACGAGGAATCGATACGGAGAGTCTGCCTCATATATTTGACAGGATGTACAGAGCGGACAGTGCTAGACAATCAAGGGGTGGCAGCGGACTTGGACTTGCCATCTGCAAGAAGATCGTGGAGGAACACGGTGGCAACATATATGCCACAAGTCAGGTTGGAAAGGGTACCACAATAGTATTTACCCTTAAGAAATACGTCCCTAAGGCAGAGAATATGGATATGTCTGAGGAAGAATTGGAGTTGCCGGAGGATAACCAGAAAGATAGCCAAAAAGATAACCAGAAAAAGGATGGTCAGAGAAAAAATACATTACAGATCATAAATCCACTAAAGAAAAGGAGAGATACCGATGAGCAAGATATTGATAATTGAAGATGAACTCAGTATAGCAGAGCTTGAGAGAGACTATCTGGAGCTGAATGATTTTGAAGTAGAGATAGAGACGAATGGACTAAAGGGGCTTGAGAAAGCACTTAATGAAGAGTATAGTCTGGTTATTTTGGATCTCATGCTCCCAGAGATGGATGGATTCGAGATATGCCGTCAAATAAGAGAGAAGAAGGACATACCTATCATCATGGTAACGGCAAAGAAGAATGATATCGACAAGATCAGAGGTCTTGGCCTTGGTGTTGATGACTATGTGACCAAGCCGTTCAGCCCTAGTGAACTGGTTGCAAGAGTAAAGGCTCATATATCGAGATATGAGAGACTGGTAGGTTCAACGGCTCTTAAGAATGATGTCATTGAGATCAGAGGTCTTAAGATCGATAAGACTGACAGAAGAGTGTATGTTGATAATGAAGAAAAAGTATTTACCAATAAGGAATTTGATATTCTGTGTTTCCTTGCCAGCAACCCGAATAAGGTATTCTCCAAGGATGAGTTGTTCAGCAAGATCTGGAATATGGACAGCATAGGCGATATAGCAACGGTTACTGTACATATCAAGAAGATAAGAGAGAAGATCGAGTTTGATACCTCAAATCCACAGTACATAGAGACTGTATGGGGCGTCGGTTACAGATTCAGGATGTGATAAGAAAGCCCCAGACGGCGAACATGCAGCGTTCATGCTTGCATGAAACGCTGCATGTTCATCGGATGGGCAGATATTCATGAGCATGTATGCCGATAGGCAGGAATGCGAATGAATATGCGATTACGGGAACGCCGGAGGCGTGGAGTAATCGCAGAGCTTTCTTATCACATTTATGATAAGCCCCAGACGGCGAAGATACAGTGGGATGCGAATGGATATGCGATTACGGGAACACCAGAGGCGTGGAGTAATCGAGGAGCTTTAGTATCAATTAAATAATAGGAGATACATTAGATGAAATTAAATATTTTACATGATGACAGTGATATCATTGTGGCTGTGAAACCATGTGGTGTGCCGACACAGCCGGACAAGACCAATTCCGAGAGCATGGTGAGCATGCTTAAGCTTAGAATATATGAGAGAGAAAACAGAAAAGAAGAGCCATATCTTGTTCCTATACACAGACTGGACAGACCTGTCGGAGGCGTTATGGTATTTGCAAAGACTCCGGAGGCGGCAGCAGCTCTCTCAAAGCAGAGTGAGGATGGCTCCATGATGAAGTATTATCAGGCGATACTCACAGGAGAACTTCCAAATGATCAGGGAATGTTGAAGGACTACTTGCTCCATGATACGAAGGACAACGTGACAAAGGTTGTGGACAAGGATACACTGGGGGCAAAGTACTCGGAGCTGGAGTACGAGGTACTGGATGTCATGGACACGGACGAAGGAGTGCTCTCATATGTACTTGTGGAGCTTATAACAGGAAGACATCACCAGATCAGAGCACAGTTTGCAAAGAGAAAATGCGGCATATGGGGTGACACAAAGTACAATCCAAAGTTTCAGAAGACAAAGAAGAAATATAAAGAGATAGGACTTCACGCATCAAGATTGGAATTCGACCATCCGACCACAGGTGAGCACATGGTGTTCAAGCATGAGCCGGAGGGCGGCGCATTTGCCATTCTGGATCTGGATGAGTTCTAAGAAAAAGGTGTTCACAGGGCGGATGTCGACATGTTATGTACATTAGTCAATGATGTGACACTGGTTTTTAATAAAAAGAAACGGTGTGGTACTATGGAACATTTCGTCATAATTTAA
>USSH01000202.1 GCA_900557435.1 uncultured Coprococcus sp.
GTTTATTTATCTCTCCATACGATTCTGCCCTTTGTGAGATCATATGGTGATAACTCTATGGTAACTTTATCGCCAGGAAGAATCTTTATATAATTCATTCTGAGCTTTCCACTTATATGAGCAAGAACTTTGTGTCCATTCTCAAGTTCTACCTGAAACATTGCGTTTGGAAGTTTCTCAACTACTGTTCCTTCTACTTCGATTACATCTGCCTTTGACATTTTCTAAAATCCTCCTATTATACTAAATCAACTTATGAGTTCTATATAACAACTATAACTCTATTCCATCCGCCCTTGATAATATCTCGGGATCCGAATCAGTTATAAGTATTGTATTCTCGTAGTGTGCTGCCAGTGATCTATCGGCAGTCACAACTGTCCAGCCATCATCCAGCCATCTCACATCATAATCCCCCAATGTGATCATCGGCTCTATCGCTATGGTCATGCCAGCTTTAAGCTTTGGTCCGCGTCTTCTGGTCGCAAAGTTTGGAACCTCCGGTTCTTCGTGCAGATTCTTCCCAACTCCATGTCCTACCAGATCTATCACAACTCCAAGCCCGCACTCATCGGCATATGACTCTATCGCAATTCCTATATCGCGCACATGATTTCCAGCTCTTGCAGCCTGCAGCCCCTCGAAAAAGCACTGCTTTGTCGCTTCCATAAGATACTTTGCAAGATCCGTTGTCTCACCAATGCCATATGTTCTGGCTGAATCTGAATGATATCCCTTATATATAACTCCAGCATCCAGACTTACGATATCTCCATCCTTCAGTATTCTGTCTTTTGAAGGTATTCCATGAACAACCTCCTCATTTACTGATACACATATCGATGCCGGATACCCCTGATAATTAAGAAACGATGGCTCGCAGCCATAACTCCGTATAACCTCCTCACCAAGCCTGTCAATGTCATATGTCGACATGCCCGGTTTCAGCGCTTTTCGCAGTTCCTCATGAGTTATGGCGAGAATTCTTCCCGCCTCCCTCATAAGTTCAATCTCTTCCTGGGATTTTATGGAAATACCTTTCATGTTTACTCACCTAATATATCAGTGATGGCAGCAAATACATCCTTCATATCTACTGTTCCGTCTACTTCCTTGAGAATACCCTTTGCCTTATAGTAATCAATAAGAGGCTGTGTCTGCTCATGATATACATCAAGTCTCTTCTTTACTGTCTCAGGCTTGTCGTCATCTCTGAGGATGAGGTCTGCTCCACATGTATCGCACTTACCCTCAACCTTTGTAGGATTGTATACGATATGATATGTCGCACCACATCCTACGCATGCACGTCTGCCTGACATTCTCTCAATGATATTCTCATCTGGAACCTCGACATTTATTGCATAGTCAACTGAATCTCCAATTGCTGAGAGTGCCTTGTCAAGTGCCTCTGCCTGTGGGATCGTTCTTGGGAATCCATCAAGAATATATCCCTTTGCACAGTCATCTGCCTTGAATCTATCTATAACTAAATCAACAACGAGCTCATCCGGCACAAGAAGCCCCTTATCCATGTACTCCTTTGCCTTTGCTCCAAGCTCTGTGCCATTCTTTATGTTCGCTCTGAATATATCTCCTGTTGAGATATGTGGCACACCATACTTTGCAGCGATCATCTTCGCCTGAGTACCTTTTCCCGCGCCTGGTGCTCCTAACATGATTATCTTCATATATTTAACCTCCAAAATCTGATTTGTTTTCTCTATATAATGTTTTGGTATTTTCTAATACTGTCCGACCCTTTTCCCGTCTGTGGACGAAAACATAAGATACTTCCCTCTAACTACACGCATAGGGACTGCCACCGGCGGTCCCTCATGCGTTATATGGCACAAATAGGAATGTACTATATGAATAAATATATAAATACTATATTGATCCTATATTGCACATTCCCATTCATGCTTTCAGCCACGTCATATTAGTCTAAAAGGAATCCCTGATAGTTTCTTACCAGCATACGTGACTCAACATTCTTGATAGTCTCTATAACAACACCTACCACGATGATAAGTGATGTTCCTCCAAATGAAACATTCGCTCCAAAGAAACCACTGAAGAACATTGGTATACATGCTACTATGATAAGACCTACAGCACCTATAAATATGATGTAGTTCAAAATTTTATTCAAATAATCCTGTGTTGACTGTCCAGGTCTTATACCAGGGACAAAACCGCCACTCTTCTTCATATTGTTGGCGATCTCCATTGGATTGAATGTGATTGCAGTATAGAAATAAGCAAAGAAGAATACAAGTAATATATAAACTATCAAACCAATTGATGCCCAAGGATAAGTTCTGTTAAACCAATAGCTCTGGCTCAATACCTGCATAACCTTGGCTCCAGCACCTGATGACTTAATGTTGAACAGATTTACAATAATCTGTGGAACAGACAGTAAGGATGATGCAAAGATGACCGGAATAACACCTGCAGTATTGACCTTAAGTGGAATATGAGTGGACTGTCCGCCCATTGTCTTTCTTCCTCTTACTGTCTTGGCATACTGAACAGGTATCTTTCTCTCAGCACCCTGAAGCGCACATACGAATACTACTGTAAGTATTACTACTGCAATGATCAGAAGACCTACAAGTGTAAATCTTACAAAATCTTTTCCCTTCATGAACTGTGTGTACATGTTCTTAAGGTCATTTGGCATTGTTGATACGATGTTGATCAACAGGATTACTGATATACCATTACCAACTCCCTTTTCTGTTGCACGCTCACCAAGCCACATTACGATAGCACTTCCGGCTGTCAAGATTACTACTATAGTAAGTACTGTCCAGAAATTGTAGTTATCAATTACACCCTTGTTTCCAAATCCTACAACAAGACCAGAACTCTCAAGTATTGCAAGACCTACTGTCATGTATCTTGTGATCGCTGTGATCTTCTTTCGGCCATCCTCTCCATCCTTCTGCATCTCCTCAAGTGCCGGTATGGCGATCGTGAGAAGCTGTATGATAATGGAAGCCGTGATGTATGGTGTAACTGACAAAGCAAAAATTGACATCTGCTCGAATGAACCTCCAGTGAATGAACTGAAGATATTCAGTGAATCACCGAGGGCATTCTGCATATATTCTCTTATTGCATCCGCACTTATTCCCGGAACGGTAATCAGACTACCAAGTCTGATCACCACGAGAATGAAGAACGTATATAAAAGTCTTCTTCGTATATCCTGTACCTTAAATGCATTGATTAAGGTTTTGAACATATTACATCACCTCTGCTTTTCCGCCAAGAGCTTCAATTTTCTCAGCTGCTGACTTTGAAAAAGCATTAGCCTTAACATTGAGCTTTTTAGTTAACTCTCCATTTCCAAGAATCTTAACTCCATCACGAGGATTCTTAATGATACCTGCCTCTACTAATGTCTCAACAGTTACGTCTGAGCCATCCTCGAATCTCTCAAGAGCTGATACATTGATTGCAACGATCTCTTTGTGATTGATGCAATTAAAGCCTCTCTTAGGAAGACGTCTATATAATGGCATCTGTCCACCTTCGAAACCTGGTCTTGGTGATCCAGAACGTGCCTTCTGACCCTTATGTCCCTTACCTGCAGTCTTGCCATTTCCTGAGCCATGTCCACGGCCTACACGGAAATTAGCACTGTGCTTTGAGCCTTCAGCTGGCTTTAATGTAGATAAATCCATGATCTGCGTATCCTCCTTCTCTTATACTTCCTCAACCTTTACCATATAACTTACCTGCTTAACCATTCCAAGTGTTGCAGCGTTATTTGGGAGCTCAACTGACTTATTAACCTTCTTAAGTCCAAGAGCCTCTACTGTCTTTCTATGCTTTGGTACAGCACCGATAGGGGACTTTACCAAAGTTACCTTTAACTTATCTGCCATCTTCTAATACCTCCTTAGTTAAGTATCTCATCAACAGATTTTCCACGAAGTCTTGCGATATCCTCTGGGTTCTTGATCTCTGTAAGGCCCTTGATTGTTGCAAGAACTACGTTCTGCTTGTTGTTTGATCCTAAGGACTTTGTACGGATGTTCTTGTATCCTGCAAGCTCAAGTACGCTACGAGCAGGACCACCAGCGATGATACCAGTACCTTCTGGAGCTGTCTTCAGGAGAACTGAAGCACTGCCGAACTGTCCATTCCAGTCGTAAGGGATACTACCAACTTCATTTACAGGAACTGTAACTAAATGCTTTGCAGCGTCCTCCTTACCCTTACGGATAGCTTCCGGAGTCTCAACTGCCTTGCCAACACCAACGCCGACGTGACCGTTTCTATCACCTACAACTACGAGAGCTGCAACTCTAGAATTACGTCCACCCTTAACAACCTTTGTTACACGCTTGATAGCAACAACTTTATCTTCTAACTCTAACTTACTTGCATCAATTATTTCACGCTTCATATGTTGTTTTTCCTCCTTACTAGAATTCCAGACCAGCTTCTCTCGCTGCATCTGCTAATGCCTGAACCTTACCGTGGTATACGAAACCGCCTCTGTCATAGATAACAGTCTTGATACCCTTCTCAAGTGCTCTCTCAGCAATAACCTTACCAACGTAAGCTGCTGCATCAACATCATCTGTCTTCTCAAGCTCATCCTTAATAGCCTTCTCTGTTGTAGATGCTGCTACTAATGTCTTACCAACTGAATCATCAATAATCTGAGCGTACATATGATTATTACTTCTGAATACAGCTAAACGTGGTCTCTCTGTTGTTCCAGCTAAACGATTACGAACACGCATATGCTTCTTTACACGAATTGCGCTTCTTGATTCTTTATTAATCATCTTATCTCACTCCTTTATTATTTCTTACCAGTCTTACCAACTTTACGTCTGATAGTCTCATCCACATACTTGATACCTTTGCCCTTATATGGCTCTGGTGCTCTCTTTTCTCTGATCTCAGCAGCGTACTGACCAACCTTCTCCTTGCTGATTCCGCTTACTGTGATCTTGTTACCGTCAACCTTTGTCTCG
>USSH01000203.1 GCA_900557435.1 uncultured Coprococcus sp.
ACATGCCTACATAATGACCGCCGTATACCAGGTCGGTACCGCTGAAGTTGGAGCCGATGGTTTCATAGTTCAAGGTCAGCTTATTGGCATCGTTGAATTTATACTCAAATTTAGCACCACTGCTCTTGGTATTGCTCTGACCCGGCCATTCCTTACCGCTGCCGTCCTTGCTGGTGCCGGAAATGGTTCTGTCATGGTAAATATTGTAGCTTACCTTGTCTTTGGCAGCCTGAGTATTGAATTTATAGGCTTCCTTGCCGAAGCTGCCC
Organism: uncultured Coprococcus sp.; assembly: GCA_900557435.1. GTDB lineage: Bacteria > Bacillota > Clostridia > Lachnospirales > Lachnospiraceae > Coprococcus. Next base: position 270 of record USSH01000203.1, read on the forward strand.
TTGGCAATATCAATAACGGTTTTTGCACCTTCAGGTCTTCTGGTGATGATGTTGATAACACCGCCCTTGGCACCGCTGCCGTACATGGTAGCAGCACTGCCGCGCATTACCTCGACGCGCTCGATGTTATCCATATTGTTCATGAGTGCGGCAAACATATAACCGCTGCTGCCTGCGCCCTTGAAGTCGTTAACACGCACGCCGTCAACCAGGATAACAACGTCCTTGCTGCCGTTGATACGGATACCGCTCATGTTGGCGTTCATACCGCCGTTGCCGCCGTAGTTCATGAACTGTACGCCGGGAACAGTACGCAGTACCTCTTCCACGCTGCTCATATGCATCTGCTCGATATCCTTACGCGTAATAACGCTGATATCGGCCTTAGCTTCGGTGATTTTGGTTGGGATACGGCTTGCGGTTACAACCATAGAGTCAAGCGTAAACTCCATAGTATCCGCATCATCTGCCGTAGCATCGGCAGCAAAAGCATAACTGGCAAAGCTCATAGCCATTATGGAGCTTGCTGCTGCCAGACAAAATTTCTTTTTATAGATGCAGAAACCGATGGCCTTTACGGTTCATTTCTGACAGTAGGGCTAGTTGTAACGGATGATGCGGGAAATATGATCGAGAAAGCCTATTATGGCATTAAAAAGGAAAATTTTATCCATTTGGCGCCGAAATAACCCAGTTGTGGATAATAATCAACTGGCAAAGAAATAGCTGGCTAGTGAAGATAATAGCTAGCTGGTGAAGATAATGACTGGCTGGTGAAGATAATAGCTGGCTGGTGAAGATAATAACTGGCTAGTGAAGATAATGACTGGCTGGAGAAGATAATGACTAGCTGGAGAAGATAATGACTGGCTAGTGAAGATAATAGCTGGCTGGTGAAGATAATGACTGGCTGGTGAAGACAATAGTCAACTGGCAAAAAAAGACTAAAAAATCGCAAAAAAAGAACCGCTATATAAAACTTTGCGGTTCTTTTTTTAACAACAACTTAAACAACTAAGAGTAAATTATGTTCTCTTTAACAACTGAGTTCAGTATAAACACAAAATATGAACAGAATATGTACAGAAAAAAAACGTTTTGCAAAATAAAATCTTAAAATTTTAAAAAAATTATGACCTCATTTGCAAAGTGCACAAAAATGATATGGCGAATTGTGCGGTGTGCATATGGTGATGGATATAGCATTTAAAAATATGAAAAGGGTAAGTATTTCAACTGGTAAAATCCCTGTTTTTTATCTATTATAGAATAGAAAAAGTGGAACGGGGGAGTCTGCTGTTGCCGGTTGCTAAAAACATGGCATAATGGATATATTGTATGTGGGAGGAAACAATATGAACAAAAGAAACAGACTGAAGACAGTCAGACCGCAGAATGAGAAGGCTGCAAGATCGTTTCGCAAGAAACAGAACATGAGGGTGGAATTGAACAAGAAATGGCTTCCGGTTGTATATGTTGTGATGCTGGGGATATGTATTCTCCTCAATGTTACGAATGACAGCCTGGATTTGGCAAACGTGATGATAAGTGCGTGTATGTTTGCGATAACTGGTGCTATATTTGTGTACGCATATAAGCATCTGAAGCACATTGACCAGATGGGTGAAGATTTTCGAATAGCGATAAGCTACATAAAGGGCGATTATGCCAAGGAGAAGAAGCTCCTGTGGGAACTCTATCGCACGGAGACCAGATATGGTATATTTAACGAGGAACATCTCAGAAACTCGTATGTTGATTATATTGAGGAGATGAAACGTCTTGAAAATGACGAGGAAGGAAAGTATTCCTGCGATATCGAGGATTTCATAAACTATCATCTTATAGATGATGCGGTCGAGAAGGGCAGGCTCTCGCTGGTGCCGGGAGCCATGACGGGACTCGGTATTCTTGGAACATTCATCGGACTTTCCATTGGACTCCAGGCGTTCAACACGGGCTCGGCGGAGGAGATAACAAATAGTATCGGACCTCTTATGGATGGAATAAAGGTAGCATTCCACACGTCCATATATGGAATGATATTCTCTCTGACATTTAACCTGATATTCAAGTCGGTGCTGGAACAGGCATATCATAAGCTTGATGAGTTTATATCAGAATTCAAGAGATACGTCAAGCCGGATGCGGCGTATGACAACGGCAATCTGGAACTTGAGTTCCAGAAGAAACAGCTGGAGGCGATGCTTGCAACACAGAAGGCTATAGAGGAAAAACTTCTTCCATATCTCAGAGCTATGGGTGAGAATATAGAGGATATCCGGACACTGACAAGGGATCAGAATGACATATTCAGAGGGCGTATAAACCGTCCGAGGGCTATAGGTGTAAATAATGGGGAGGATAGGTCATGAGCAGGAAGAGAAGAAGACCCGATGATGAAGAGACTTCCTACTGGTTGTCATATTCGGACATGATGGCTGCACTGCTTCTGATATTTGTTCTCATCATATCGTTCACGCTCATGCAGTCCAAGAGGCAGTATGAGAGCAAACAGGAGCAGCTTGATGAGCAGAAGAAGATAATCGCGGATCAGGAGAAGCTGCTTAATGAGCAGCAGAAAGAGCTCGACAGGATTGCCGGAATCAGAAGTGATCTGGTGAAGGCACTCAGGGACGAATTTTCAGGCAGCTCACTGAATGTTAAGATAGATGAGAAGACCGGCGCGATCACATTTGACGCGGGAGTGTTGTTTGACGTGTCGGACAGTGAACTGAAGGAAGATGGAAAGAAATTTATCAACCAGTTCCTCCCTAAGTATTGTAGTGTACTTTTAAGTGATGATTACAGGGATTACGTTTCGGAGATAATCATAGAGGGACACACGGATACGAATGGTTCCTACATATACAATCTTGAACTTTCACAGCAGAGAGCATTTTCGGTGGCAAAGTACTGCCTGACGGAGAGCAATGGCATAATCAGCAGTGGACAGGAAGAACAGTTGAGAACAGTGCTTACGGCGAATGGAAAGTCCTACAGTAATCCGATATACGGTGAAGATGGAGAGGTTGATATGGCTGCATCCAGGCGTGTTGAGATAAAGTTCAGGCTTCAGGATGAAGAGATGATAGATGAGATGATGGACATCCTAAAGGACAAATAGATATCTAAGAGGAAGACAATGGCGGTAAATAAGACAAAACTGAAAAAACAAATATTTGACATAATACAGATAGGGGACAAAAGCAATCTGCTGAGCAGGGCATTTGACATATTTATAGTGGTTGTCATATTGTCTAACATATCGGTGATGTTTCTACAGACCTACGACCAGCTTGAACCGTATTATGGGATACTAAGTGTTATCGAGTGGGTGACTACAGGCATATTCTGTGTTGAGTACATTCTTCGCATATGGACGGCGGATTTTTTGTATCCCACATGTACCAGAGGAAAGGCGATAGGAAAGTTTCTTATATCGTATGACGGCATTGTCGATCTATTGACAATCATACCGGTATTTTTCCTCTCAGGTTTTGTGGCATTTAGAATGCTCAGGGTTGTCAGGATATTCCATTTGTTCAGGATCAACTCGAGGTATGATAGTTTCAATGTCATCAAGATTGTACTGGTGAGAAAAAGCAGGCAGATTATTTCATCCATGTTCATCATATTTATATTGATGATGGCGAGCAGTCTGTGCATGTACAGCACGGAACACGTTGCACAACCGGGGGTGTTCAGCAATGCTTTCAGTGGAATATGGTGGGCGGTGTCCACGGTTCTTACCGTGGGATATGGGGACATTTACCCGATCACGCTGCTGGGTAAATGCATGGCAATAGTCATAGCGTTTATGGGAGTTCTGTTGGTAGCTATACCCACAGGTATCATAAGTGCCGGATTTGTAGAGCAGTATCAGAACAATGCCAATGAGGGGTCAAAAGTTGTTGATGTGGACGAGATTGGAGAACTGCTCGTAGATGATGCAAGCAAGTTTTGCGGCATGACCATACTTCAAGCCACTGAGGGGTATGGTGTGAATATATATATGGTACTGAGGGATAATATGTCTATATTGCCAACTGGTGATCTGAAGATACAGACCGGCGATATTTTGATAGTGAAGTCAAAATTCCTTGAGAAGAGACGTGGAAGCTCATTATCTTAGGTTATGCAAGTAATAAATATAAAATTAAGATTATAAATGAGAACTTTCTGTAAACTACAAAAAAAACTCAATAATAATATTGATTTATTTTGACTAATTGGGTATACTTTCAACTGAATATGAGAGAAAGTGTTCATATTTATTTTCAGATTATTGAGTGCTGTATAGTTGCGGTGCCGGCAGGGCACAGGCGACATGCACCTATCAATGAAATACATTTAAAGAAAAGGAGTTAAGAAAAATGGCAACAGTTGATTTAACTAAGTATGGCATTACAGGCACAACAGAGATCGTACACAATCCTTCATATGAATTGTTATTCGAGGAAGAGACAAAGGCTGACCTTCAGGGATACGAGAAGGGACAGGTTAGTGAACTCGGCGCAGTTAACGTTATGACTGGTATTTATACAGGTCGTTCACCTAAAGATAAGTATATCGTAGTAGATGAGAATTCAAAGGATACTGTATGGTGGACATCAGATGAGTACAAGAACGATAACCATCCAATGACAGAGGAGACATGGGCATCAGTTAAGGATCTTGCAAAGAAGGAACTCTCAAACAAGAGACTTTTCGTAGTTGATGCATTCTGCGGAG
>USSH01000204.1 GCA_900557435.1 uncultured Coprococcus sp.
GGACGCGCTGGGGCGGCTGACGGCGATTGAACCGGCGATGTTTCTGCTTTTGTGGCCGTTTTAATAGGGATTTAGTCATGGGGAAGCTTGAATTAGATTGTTGCAGATGGTATATTAAAAAAGACTATGAGCATCAAAATATTTGATGCCCGACTGGAGGACAAATAATGACTTTAGCAGATGTCAGAAAGAATATAGACAGAGTTGACAAAGAGATCAAGCAGCTATTCAGGGAGAGGATGGAGCTTGCAGACCAGGTGGCTCAGGTAAAGGCAGAGACGGAGGATGACATATATAAGCCTGAACGAGAGGAGATCATCATATCCAGTTTGACCGGTGATGTGGATGACAATATAAAGATGGAGTACACAGCACTTATCAAGAGGATCATGGAGATAAGCAGAAAGTATCAGTATGGAAGAACCCTGGAACTCAGAGATTGCCTGAATGTGGAATATGATGAGCAAGAGCCGGAGATAGATGCGGTTGCCATGGTCAAACCGGAGCTTTATATATGTCAGGGCTGCTCAAGGGATAAGGTTGTAGCCGTGGATTCGTATGATGATGTGTACGAGCTGATAAAATCTGGCAAGGTTGATGCAGGAATGGGTATACTGGAGGATATAAGCTACGGTGTGTCAGATGCACTTCATGAGGTGCTCACCAACAACAGATTATATATATATAGATGTAATGTGGTGAATGAGAACGGACATAACAAAAAAGTCGTGACATTTACGGATCATCTTATAGTTGAGAAGAATCACAATAGGCTGAAGGTTATGTTCGTGTGCAAGAACAGGAGTGGAAGTCTGAGCAGTGTGCTTTCAATGATTTCGGATTATGGAGTAAACCTCACTGAGATACACTCGGCTCCGAACAGACAGGAACATTGGAACTATAGATTTTATGTTGAGCTATCAGCGAACTTTTTGAAAAAAGATATACAGGCGTTGGTGTTCCAGCTTATGAATGAGACTGAAGAGTTTACCATCTTGGGTAGTTACGCCTGCGATGAGGAGACGTTCTAGATAATTTATTTTAGAAAATATAAAAATATAAAATAAGAAAATACATTTTAAGGAGAAAATATCATGATAGACAAGTTAGTGAAAAACATTCAGAAGACAAATGCACCTATAGTAGTTGGACTTGATCCTATGCTTAACTATGTGCCAGAGCATATCCAGAAGGCTGCATTTGCAGAGTATGGAGAGACACTCGAGGGTGCTGCTGAGGCTATATGGCAGTTCAACAAGGGAATAGTTGATGCAACATATGACCTTATTCCTGCGGTTAAGCCACAGATAGCTATGTACGAGCAGTTCGGAATCGAAGGACTCAAGGCATTCAAGAAGACTGTTGATTACTGCAAGGAGAAGGGACTTGTCGTTATCGGAGATATAAAAAGAGGCGATATAGGTTCAACATCAACAGCATATGCGGTCGGACATATCGGCAAGGTACAGGTTGGAAGCAAGACATACGCCGGATTTGATGAGGATTTCATCACAGTAAATCCATATCTTGGAACAGATGGAGTTAAGCCGTTTGTGGATGTGTGCAAGGAGGAGAACAAAGGCATATTTGTTCTCGTCAAGACATCCAACCCATCATCAGGTGAGTTCCAGGACAGACTTGTTGATGGACGTCCACTATATGAGATAGTCGGAGAGATGGTTGACAAGTGGGGCAGTGATGTCATAGGCGAGTCCGGTTACTCAGCAGTTGGAGCTGTTGTCGGTGCAACATACCCTGAGATGGGCAAGGTGCTCAGAAAGGTTATGCCAAAGTCATTTATCCTTGTTCCGGGTTACGGAGCACAGGGTGGTAAGGCTGCAGACCTTGTACACTACTTCAATGAGGACAGACTCGGTGCGATCGTCAATTCGTCAAGAGGAATCATAGCTGCATACAAGCAGGATAAGTATGCACAGTTTGGTGCTGAGAACTATGCAGATGCCTCAAGACAGGCAGTAGTTGACATGATCGAGGATATCAACGGCGCACTTGATGCGTAAGAGAGATAGAGAGTGTTTGCGTACTGGGCAGGATCATATATGCTAAATAGATCCAACATATACTTAGTCTGCAATACACTGATAATAAAGAGATGATGGAGGAAGACTATGGGCAAACTTAAGATGACAGCAAAGGTGGTCAGCCAGGAGACTCTTGCCACTGACGTATACAGTCTGGTGCTTGAGGCACCTGAGATAGCTGTACAGGCTATAGCAGGACAGTTTGTGTCTGTGTACACTCATGATGGCAGCAAGATGCTCCCGAGACCTATCAGCCTCTGTGGCATAGATAGCGAGAAGGGTACACTTCGTCTTGTGTACAGAGTGGTTGGATTTGGAACAAAGGAGTTTTCACAGCTTACAGCTGGGGACACTGTCGATATATTGGGACCTCTCGGCAACGGCTTCATGAAGTCGGATAAGAAGGCTATCCTGATAGGCGGTGGTATAGGAATACCACCTATGCTACAGCTTGCAAAGGAGCTTGACTGCGAGAAGTCGGTAGTTCTCGGTTACAGGGATGAGATATTCCTGAACGAGGAATTTGAGCCATATGCACAGGTGTACATGTCATCTGAGGATGGACAGCACGGTGTGAAGGGCAATGTAATAGATGCCATAAAGGAATACGGCGTGGACGGTGCTGTCATATATGCATGTGGTCCGACTCCTATGCTTCGTGGAATCAAGGCTTACGCCATGGAGAAGGGCATTGAGTGTCAGATATCCATGGAGGAGAAGATGGCATGTGGAGTGGGCGCATGTCTCGCCTGTGTATGTAAGACTAAGGATATAGACGAACACTCACAGGTACATAACAGAAGGATATGCAAGGACGGTCCTGTATTCTATGCAGAGGAGGTGGAGCTGTAATGTCAGATAAGATCAATATGTCAGTGGATATAGCGGGTGTTACTCTCAAGAACCCTATAACAGTTGCATCAGGAACATTTGGCTCAGGTATGGAGTACAGTGAGTTTGTGGATCTTTCACAGCTCGGTGCAGTGACCACTAAGGGTGTTGCAAATGTGCCTTGGCCGGGCAATCCTACACCTCGTATAGCGGAGACATACGGTGGAATGATGAATGCCATAGGGCTTCAGAACCCGGGAATAGATGTGTTCAGGAAGAGGGATATCCCATTCCTCAGAGATTATGATACGAAGATAATCGTCAATGTGTGTGGAAAGTCCAAGGAAGACTACGTGGACTGCGTGGAAAAGCTTGGCGACTGTGACGTGGATCTGCTTGAGATAAATGTATCATGTCCAAATGTAAAAGAAGGCGGAATTGCATTTGGCCAGCAGCCGGATGCTCTCTATGATATAACAAAGGCGGTTAAGGCAGTGGCAAAGCAGCCTATAATCATGAAGCTGAGTCCAAATGTCACAGATATAACAGAGATGGCAAGGGCTGCTGAGGCAGGCGGTGCTGATGCGGTATCGCTCATCAACACACTGACCGGTATGAAGATAGACGTGAACAGGAGGACATTTGCGGTTGCAAACAAGACCGCCGGTGTGTCTGGTCCTGCGATCCATCCGATAGCAGTGCGGATGGTATATCAGGTTGCAAATGCGATAAAGCTTCCTATAATCGGAATGGGAGGAGTTGCAACAACTGAGGATGCACTTGAGATGATCATGGTTGGAGCAAGTGCGGTTGCTGTTGGTACAGCGAATTTCCACAACCCATATGCGACAGTTGAGATAATCAAGGGTATTGAGGAGTATATGAGGAAGAATTCCGTCAGCGATATACATGAACTTATCGGCTGCGTGAAGTGATTTTGTATATGATGTGACAATTTATATTATGTGATCTGACACGGCGATCTGCCATAATCGGGCATAGATAATTGTCTGGTTGAAAAATTACATATTCGATGATATACTTTGTGAGATTGAGATTCTGATATAAGCTTGTTTTTGTATTAGAATCCGGATTGCAGAGTTGAAAATGAAAAAGAGGCTAAAACAGGAGGATTCAGAGTTATGGAACAGTACAAGAAGGAATTTATAGAGTTTATGATCGACTGTAACGTGCTCAAGTTTGGAGATTTCGTTACCAAGAGTGGCAGAAAGACACCATTTTTTGTAAATACAGGTTTCTATAGAACAGGAGCACAGCTCAAGAGACTTGGTGAGTACTATGCAGAGGCTATCAACGCTGAGTTCGGACTTGATTTCGATGTATTATTCGGACCTGCATACAAGGGAATCCCTCTTACAGTTGCAACTACTATGTCCATCGCAGAGATGTATGACGAGGACATCAAGTATTGTTCAAACAGAAAAGAGGTAAAGGATCACGGAGATAAGGGAATCCTTCTTGGAAGCCCTATACAGGATGGAGACAAGGTCGTCATCATAGAGGATGTTACAACAGCTGGAACATCTATTCAGGAGACACTTCCTATCATCAAGGCACAGGGCGATGTGGATGTTATGGGACTTGTCGTGTCTGTTGACAGAATGGAGAGAGGCCAGGGCGAGAAGAGTGCTCTCACCGAGATCGAGGAGAACTACGGCATCAAAACAACAGCCATCGTAACCATGGCAGAGGTTGTTGAGCATCTGTACAATAAGGAGTACAAGGGCAGAGTTATCATTGATGATACATTAAAGGCTGCCATAGATGCATATTATGATCAGTATGGTGTGAAATAGATTCTTTCGTAAAATGTTGTAAAATCTATTAGAATAATATATAAAATAAAGGTGTAGTGCATTGTAGCTGCATCTTTATTTTTTTGCATGCAGGTACGGTGTCATATGAGAATGGTGTTACGGAAGATGGAGAAGTGTATGTCAAAATATAATAAGAATGAAGAATATAATCTGAGAGAAAGCTTGGGCAGATGGTCCGGATGGATTTTATTTACAGCTATGCTGTTATATTACGAACTTTTATTTCATGGTCTTAATTTCGGTATAAAGGCTGGCAATGTGTTGTTGATAGCCATATTTGCACTGGTCGG
>USSH01000205.1 GCA_900557435.1 uncultured Coprococcus sp.
GGGGAAACGACCTAAGAAGAAGATCGTGCTGTTTCTGGTCGAGGGAGTGTCTGACAAGAATGCACTTGAGATTCCATTTGGACAGCTGCTTGAGGACATAGATCCTGATATATTGCTTGAATTTGCCATGGTCATGAATGACGATGGACATGCCGGCGGAGATATCACGTCAAAGAATGGCATACATCCGGACAATATAGAGAGGTTCATAGATGAGATAATGGTCAGTCCATTCTTGAAACAGACGGGACTCTATCCAAAGGATATATTGGAGATAGTACATTTTGTCGACACGGATGGAGTGTTTATTGATGATGCGCTCGTTGCGGCAAGCGGTAATGAGGCAGATGATCCTGTATACTATCCGGATTACATAGTTACGGGCACCCCGGCTCATGTCGTGGAGAGAAATCACAGAAAGAGCGATAATCTGGATGTGCTTACATCGCTTACATCCATCAAAATCGGAAGCAAGAGGGTAAAATATTCGGCGTATTATTTTTCTTGTAATCTGGATCATTTTTTGCATGGAGATGCCAATTTCAATGAGCATGACAAGACCAGAAAGGCTCTTGAATTTTCTATAGCTCATGAGGAGTCCGGATCTTTGGAGAGGTTTTTCTTTGAGAATGAGACGGAGACTACGGATATGTCCTATGATGAGTCATGGAATTTCATAAGGAGCGGGGAGAATTCGCTGAAACGCCACACAAATGTAAATCTGCTCATAATGAGACTGATGAGTCTGGCGGGGCAGAGAGGAGGAACAGATGGGAAAGAACAAAAATGATAATAATGACGATGGTATATATAAGAAGCCTACGCGTGGTTTCAGCAAGAGAACTAATATGATAGTGGGCATTGCATTTGTGATATTTGTTCTGGTCTGCTGCATAATAAGGATGTTCGTGTAAGGTTTCGGTAAAGAAAAGCAGCGGTGGTTGATTTTTAAAATCTTCATGTTATACTTTGCTTAGTTATATGAAGATATTCAAGGAGGATAGACCTGTGTTTGGTAGTAAATCAAGCAAGAAGACGGGACTGAAAATTATAATAGTTGGCTGTGGAAAAGTAGGTGTTGCGATCCTTAAACAGCTGGCGAATGAAGGACATGACATAACGATCATAGATAAGGATCCGCAGAAGGTAGCGACATATTCTAATCAGTATGATGTGATGGGGGTTGTCGGAAATGGGGCGAATCACAGCGTACAGCTGGAAGCCGGAATACAGAATGCGGATCTTATTGCTGCGGTGACGTCATCGGATGAACTCAACATCCTGTGCTGCACTATAGCAAAGCAGGTGGGTGACTGTGCAACCATAGCAAGGCTTCGAGATCCGGACTACAGCAAGGAGGCAAGTTATCTCAGGGAAAAACTTGGACTCACGATGATCATCAACCCTGAGCTTGAGACTGCAACAGAGGTGTCTAGAGTCCTCTATCTGCCGACAGCACTTGAGATCAATTCATTTGCGCATGGTCAGGCAGAGATGACAAGGATCAAGATACCGGAGAAGAATGTCCTTGACAACAAGAGCATAGCTGAACTGGGTAAGGATCTTGCGAATAAACAGAAACCTATCAATATACTTATAGCGGCGGTTGAGAGAGCAGGAGAGTTTTACATACCTTTTGGAGATTTTGTGCTCAAGGCGGGAGATATCATGTCATGTGTCGGAACAAGACCTATGTCCAGAAAATTCATGGAGCATATAGGCTTTAAGACTGCCAGAGTCAAGGATACCATGATAATAGGAGGCGGCAATGTCGCTTACTATCTGGCGGGACAGCTTGTCAACATGGGAATATCTGTCAAGATCATTGAGGAGAGCAAGAAACGATGCGAGGAGCTCTCTGTGCTTTTACCAAAAGCTATCATCATAAACGGTGATGGAACGGATCAGGAGATATTGAATGAGGAGGGACTTGCCGAGACCGAGTCATTTGTATCGCTGACAGGAATAGATGAGGAGAATATCCTTCTCACTCTGCACGCGAGAAAGCACTCAAATGCAAAGACAATAACCAAGATAAACAGAAGCAATTTCCGCGAGGTTATAAACAGTCTGGATCTTGGCAGTGTTTTTTATCCGTGCAGTATCACAGCAGAGTCGATAGTTGCGTATGTAAGAGCAAAGCAGAACTCTAACAGCAACAATATAGAGACTCTTTATCATATGTTTGATTCAAGGGCAGAGGCGATAGAATTCAGGGTTGATGTGAAGTCTGAGGTGACGGATATTCCACTCAAGGATCTGAAACTCAAGAAGAATCTGCTTATCGCGTTTATAAATAGAAATGGTTCAATACTTCTTCCTACAGGACAAGATTCCATACAGGTTGGAGATACAGCCATGATAGTTACAACGGAGACGGGATTTACAGATATAAGAGATATACTGGCTTAGGAGGCGCGCTATGAATAATTCCATGATCATATACATACTCGGGCAGGTCGTGAGACTCGAGGGAATATTGATGATCATACCATGTATCACGTCTCTTATATATCAGGAGCATGAAGGGTTTGCCTTTTTTGTGGTCATCCTTGCCTGTGTGATAGTGGGTACACTTATGACTATAAGAAAACCATCGAATCAGACTATATATCTGAAAGAGGGGTGCATAGCTACGGCATTTAGCTGGGTACTGCTCAGTATATTTGGCTGTATGCCATTTGTAATATCTGGGGAGATCCCATCATTTACAAATGCACTTTTTGAGACGGTGTCTGGACTTACAACCACGGGAGCAAGTATCCTGAGCGATGTTGAGGCGATGTCCCACGGAATGATGCTCTGGAGGTGCTTTACGCATTGGATAGGCGGAATGGGAGTCCTGATATTCCTGTTGGCAATCATTCCTATGAACAGTGCATCAGGATCAAATATGAATCTTATGAAAGCGGAGAGCCCCGGCCCATCGGTGGGTAAGCTCGTTCCAAGACTTAAGCACACTGCGCGTATACTCTACGCAATATATTTTGCCATGACGCTGCTTGAGGTGGTTCTTTTACTGTTTGGACGAATGAGCCTGTTTGATGCGTTCTGTACAGCTTTTGGAACGGCTGGAACTGGTGGCTTTGGCATCAAGAACGACAGTTTTGCAAGCTACTCGCCTTACATACAGTGGGTAGTAACAATATTCATGATGCTGTTTGGCGTGAATTTTAACTTCTATTATTATATACTATATAGAAATGTTAGAAAGGCTCTGTCCATGGAGGAGGTAAGAACATACTTCCTGATAATCCTTGGAGCTATCGGAATAATATTTGTCAACCTTATGCAGACCATGTCAAATGCCTGGGATGCGCTGAGGCATGCATCATTCCAGGTTGCATCTATCATAACCACAACGGGATATGCATCGGCAGACTTTGATCAGTGGACGCAGACGTGTAAGACTGTGCTCGTGATACTGATGTTCATAGGTGCCTGCGCGGGAAGTACTGGCGGCGGTATGAAGGTGTCCCGATTGATAATCATGTTCAAAACGGTGTTAAAAGAACTTGGTTCGTATTTCCATCCGAAGAATATCAAGAAGATCAAGATGGATGGAAAACCGGTGGAGCATGAGGTCGTGAGGGCTGTAAATGTGTACTTTATAACAATTATGGGTATATTTACCATATCTGTTTTTTTGGTGTCATTTGAGGGTAGAGATCTGGTGACGAACTTTACAGCCGTGGCAGCCTGCCTCAACAACATAGGACCGGGACTTTCACAGGTAGGACCTACACAGAACTTTGGTATGTTGACAGGATTTAGCAAATATGTCCTGATGTTTGATATGCTTGCTGGAAGACTTGAACTTTTCCCACTGCTGCTCATATTCAATCCGGGAGTGTACAGGGATATGATAATGGGAGCAGTCAGATATGTTAAACGTAAAATTGCAGCGCGGAGAGTGAGTTAGGGCGAAATGATAAATGTTATCACTACACATGTCCCTGAATGTATTGACACACAGGCAAAATTTGGATATACTCGTAGACAGTTAGACACACCTAACTATAGCTCTTCCAATCATTTTATAAAGAAAAGGCGGGAATTCCTTACTATGCTGAGGGGTTTCCGTTTTTTCTTGTGTTGGGGCTTAAAATTCCTTAACAAGCGTAAATACATGTAATCAATGGAGAATTATTTGATATAATGGACACAGTTTTGAAGCAGAACAGATGTGGATGACTATATATATTGTATTGTAAATGTACTCAACGGATAAGGAGTGGGATAATGGACAACGAAAAAGAATCAATAAAGGTACTGGTAGTGGACGATGAACAGGATATAAGAACTCTGTTGAATATATATCTGAAGAAGCTTGGATACGAGGTGGTTGAGGCTGCAGATGGCGTGGAGGCGGTCGAGGCCGCAAGAGCCAATAGCGATATAGATCTTATAGTTATGGATATCATGATGCCAAAACTGTCTGGAACAGAGGCGTGTGAGAGGATCAGAGAATTCTCATCAGTTCCGGTGCTCTTCCTCACAGCCAAGACAAAGGAGCCGGATCAGAATGAGGCATATGTGGTTGGAGGAGATGATTTCCTTCCAAAACCATTCACCCAGAGTGATTTCAACAGAAAGGTGAATGCGCTCATAAGAAGATATACAGTGTACAGAGGTAAGTCTGAGGTTGATGCCAAGAATGTATCTGTTGGCAACATAAGCATTGATTCGTTCAAGAGAATAGTCACGAAGAATGGAGAGGTCGTCAAATTGACTGACAAGGAATATGCGCTTTTGTTCTTCCTTGTGGAGCATCGTGGCAAGCCATGGTCCCTTGAAGCATTGTATGAGAATATATGGCAGGAGAAGTATCTCCCATCATCCTCCAATACAGTCATGGTGCATATACTTAGACTCAGACAGAAGATAGAGGATAATTCGGCACAGCCTGAGATCATCAGAACCATATATGGAAAGGGATATCAGGTAGACTGATATGAAGAAGACAT
>USSH01000206.1 GCA_900557435.1 uncultured Coprococcus sp.
TACAGGCTTGATAGGAACCTGCATATCCTTCTCTTTCGGAAGAGAGAAGATAAATTCACTTCCCTTGCCTTCCTCGGATGTTAAGGTGATCTGCTCACCGTGAGCTTTGATGATCTCTTTTGTTATGGCCAGTCCAAGTCCGGTTCCGGTTTTGTCCTTGCCTCGGCTTGGGTCTGTCTTGTAGAACCTTTCAAATACCTTCTTCTGGGCATCCTTTGGAATTCCAACTCCCTCGTCCTTGACACTTGTAAATATCTTGTTGTCCTTCTCTGTCACCTGCACTCTGATCTGTCGTCCCTCAGGAGTGAACTTTATGGCGTTGTCAACAAGATTATATATAACCTGTTGGATCTTGGTCCTGTCGGCGTACACGATGGTGTTGTCTGTCAGAAATACGCTGTCTAGAAAGATTCCCCTGTCCTTGCATCTCTTCTCGAATGTGTTGATGGTCGGGGTGATTATATCCCTTATGTCAAAGTTTGATTTATCAAGCTGCAAGTCAAATGAGTCAAAGTTGTTCAGCTCCAAAAGTCCCTGTGTAAGCTTGGTCAGACGCTGTGCCTCGTTTAGAACTATTCCAAGATATTTTTCGTGGCGCTCAAGCGGTATAGTGCCATCAAGCATGGCTTCGATGTATCCCTTGATTGACGTCAGAGGGGAACGGAAGTCATGGGATATATTGGATATAAATGACTTTCTGTATTCGTTTGAGCGGCTGAGCTCGTCAGCCATCTCCTCCATGTATCTGGCAAGTTCCCCAAATTCGTTGTTGGCTGTCACATTTACACGGGCATTGAAATTTCCCTGCGCATATGACTTTGAGGTCTTGATGATCTCACGTATAGGTTTTAACAGGCTGTTGGACATGAGCATCAATGCTATCATGGCGATCAGCATGAGGATCAGAAATGGCACAAAAGTCGTGGAAAGCATTCGAGTCTGGATATCCTGCTTGAACGTCATAGGTGATGCCAGTATGATAGTTCCAACATAATTATTCCATGAGTAAAGTGGTTGTCCCATGATGAGTGTTTCGCTAGGAAAATAGCCATTGAATGTATTCTCATAGCAGAATGCGGATTGTAGGTCATCACTGTCAACGTATTTTTTTAGTGAATCTGTTTTACTGCCTGATGAGTTGGAAGAGCCTGATTTCTCTGACTCGTAAGCTTTAGATTTAAATACTATATTGCTCTTATCATCGGTGAGCCATATTTCCATGTCCAGTGTATTGGCGGCATTCTGAAGATCGCTGTATAAAGTTTTATTGTCTATGGTTCCGTTTTGGTATTGTGTTATGGAGCCGTCGACAAGCATCGAGATTTCGTTTTTCATGGAGGTTTTGCGCTCCGAAAGTACAGATCTTTGTGCGATTGATATACTGTATATCATGAGCAGTGAAAATATCAGTACGACCAGAATGACAAATCCTACAACAATTTTATCAAATGCAGTTTTTTTCATTATGACGCTCTCCATTCGAACTTGTAGCCAATGCCCCATACGGTGGCAATGCTCCAGTTGTGATTGTTATTTAATTTCTCGCGAAGTCTCTTGATATGAACATCGACGGTTCTGGTATCTCCGACATATTCATACCCCCACAGCTTGTCTAGAAGCTGCTCCCTTGTAAACACCTGATTTGGTCTGCTTGAAAGAAAATAGAGTATCTCCAGTTCCTTTGGCGGCATCTCGAGATTGTGTCCCTCGAAGGTCACGGTGTAATTGGATATATTGACCACCAATCCGTCATACTCAACAAATGTTCCCACGTGGTCTGCACTTGTGACATCATAGGTTGAATTCTGTGTCTGCTTCTGTGTACTCTCGGTCATTGCCGATCTTCTGAGAAGTGCGCCGACTCTGGCGACAAGCTCATTTGAGTCAAACGGCTTAACAATATAATCGTCAGCGCCGATCTTAAGTCCCAGCACCTTGTCAAATACCTCTCCCTTGGCTGAGAGCATGATGATAGGTGTGTTGGATGTCTTTCTGATCTCAGTGCATACCTGATATCCGTCCATACCTGGAAGCATGACATCCAGGAGAACCAGATCAGGTGAATATTCTTCAAATAACTGCAGAGCTTCCGTGCCGCTTGCGGCTATCTCGGTCTCATAACACTCTTTGTTGAGGTAGAGTGATATGAGCTCTGCGATGTTCTCATCATCGTCAACGATGAGAATATTATTTTTGCTCATATGTATAAACCTCCCGGTAAAATTATAGATATATCACTTACAATAACCACTGTTTTAAAGTTCCACTATGGTAACTCCTGCGTCGCCCTCTCCGAATTCGCCAAGTCTGAAGGATTTGACATGTGGCTGTGATTTCAGGAACTGATGTATTCCCTTTCGAAGAGCACCGGTGCCCTTGCCGTGTATGATGGTGACTCTGTGCAGATGTGCCATAAGTGCATCATCAAGGAATCTGTCCACAAGTGATGTGGCCTCATCGACCGTCATTCCAAGCACATTTATCTCAGGCTTGATATTCATCATCCTCGCCATGCTCTTGCCACCTGTGACTGTGGCTTTCTGCGGTTTCTTCTTCTCGTGCTCAACAAGCAGGAGATCTGTCGGTGGAAGAGATGCGCTGATTATACCCATCTGGACTTTCAGCTTGCCCTTGGAGTCCGCCAGAGCGGTGATGGTTCCCTCGGAATCCATGCTGATGATGTGCACAGTGTCGCCAACCTTGAAGTCAGATGCTTTGTGATCGGACTTCACTGTCTTGCGTTTCTCCTCGTTCATCTTGCCGAGGTCGTTGATCTTCGCACGGAGCTTCTGCCTCTCTGCCTCCATAGCTTTGGCGTCGGCCTTCGCCGGGTTGGTGGTCCATTTGTTGTATTTCCTGATGGCGGCATCGGCTTCAGCCTTCGCCTCCTCTATGATCTCGGATGCCTCCTGGCGCGCCTTTGCCAGTATCTCGGCTTTCTTGTCGGAGAGCTCGGAGTCCTTCATCTGTGCACGTTCCTGAAGCTGCTTTGCGTCTTCCTTGAGTCTTGCAATGTCGGCTTTGTCCTGCTCAATCTCCCTCTTGCTTCTCTCGAGATCCGCGATCAGGGTCTCAAAGTCAACGGTATCGCTGTCGATGTTTGCCTTTGCGCTCTCGATGATGCTCTCATCGATCCCAAGCTTCTTCGCTATGGCAAAAGCATTTGACTTGCCAGGAATACCGATCATCAGCTTGTATGTCGGCTGGAGTGTTGCCACGTCAAATTCGCAGCTTGCATTCTCGACCCCCGGTGTGCTCATGGCAAATGTCTTGAGCTCACTGTAGTGTGTGGTCGCCATACATCTGACATCCATGTCGTTCAGATGTGACAGGATGGCGATGGCAAGAGCTGCGCCCTCTATAGGATCAGTACCGCCGCCCAGCTCATCAAAGAGCACCAGACTGCCAGGCGTGACGTGATCCAGTATGTACACGATGTTGCTCATGTGGGATGAGAATGTGGACAGATTCTGCTCTATACTCTGCTCATCTCCGATATCGGCAAACACGTCGTCAAATACATTCAGCCTTGAACCGTCAAGTGCCGGAATGTGGAGTCCGGACTGTCCCATGAGAGAGAAGAGTCCCAGAGTCTTAAGTGACACGGTCTTACCACCTGTGTTAGGACCGGTCACAATCAAAAGGTTGTAGTCCTCACCCAGTTTGATGTCCACAGGAACAACCGTATGCTTCTCGAGCAGTGGATGTCTTCCCTGTCTGATATCGACGATTCCGTCTGTGTTGAATATCGGTTCGGTTCCCTTGTAGCTTCTTGCAAATGATGCCCTTGCGAATATAAAGTCCAGTTCTGCCAGAGTGTCGAAGTCGTATCTGATATATTCTATTTCAGCCGCTGTCTGGGCGGAGAGAGATTCAAGTATCTTCTCGATCTCGGCAAGCTCCTGATTGTCCAGTTCCTTCAGTTCGTTGTTCAGATTCACGATGGCCATAGGCTCGATGAACACTGTGGCACCGGTTGACGACTGGTCGTGTATCATACCGGGAAAATGGTTCTTGTACTCGGCCTTGACCGGGATACAGTATCTGCCATTTCTCATGGTTACCAGATTATCCTGAAACATGGTCTGCTTGCTTGTGTCGCTGACAAGCTTTGCAAGCTGGTTGTGTAGCTTTTCATTTGTCAGTCGCTTATTTCGTCTTACTGCTTTGAGTCCGGATGAAGCGTCATCGGCGATCTCGTTCTCAGACACTATACATCTGTGGATCTCTCTGGACAGATGCTCTAATGGCATGAGTTCCAGAAATCTTGTGCGCAGACTGTCCGGGCAGGTGGTGCCATCCGGGTTCATGCTAAGTCCCTGCATCTTATTTGATGCTTTCTCTTCCTCGATCTGTTCCCGGCTGCGCCTTCTTGTATCGGTCATGCTGGTGCCTTCGTTCTCGCCGTATTTCTTGGCTGTGAGTGCGAGATCCAGCATGCTGGCAACGTCAAGCAGCTCAGCGGTGGTGAGGATACCCTCAACCTCAAGCCGCTTGAGCGAGGCTCCGATATCCTTAAGTCCAGCAAATGACAGATTGCCCTGAGTGTTCAGACGTCTTAATGCATCCCTTGTCTCCTGCTGTAGCGTCTCGATCATGGCGAGATCCTTGCGGGGCTTTATGCGCTGGCATTTCCTCTTCGCCATTGGGGATGAGGCAAATGTTGTCAGCATCTCGACTATCTTGTTGTATTCTATAACTCGTAATGTTCTTAGATTCATTTTCTGTGTTCCTTATTTTATATTCTAAATCCTATATTGTTATATATAGAGTTTGTATCTTGATTATATGTGGATCTGATGAGCCAGCATGCACAGCGTTCCTGGGAGTATTATATTCTTAAATATCAGAATTTGCTGTTATAGGTGCTACAAAAGCATAATTAAATATACATAAAGTCTCTAATTCTACACATACATAATTGATT
>USSH01000207.1 GCA_900557435.1 uncultured Coprococcus sp.
TCAGGACACATACAATATACCTCTGATACTTCTCTCGATGGGAAGAGATGGCAGCCGTGCATATTACGGTAACGTGGTGGCAGAGGCGAAGCCATTCATACAGGAGAACACCATAGAGACGACAGGTGCCGGTGATACATTCTGTGCCTGTGTGCTGAACTACATACTGGACAATGGACTTGATGATCTTGATGAGGATAAGCTCACGGAGATGCTCACATTTGCAAATGCAGCAGCATCGATCATCACAACACGCAAGGGCGCCCTCAAGGTAATGCCGGAAAGATCCGAAGTGGAAACATTGATTGCTGACAGAACCGTAAGTTAACATAAAAGGGGACAGGTACCTCCGTCCCCCGTGGGGGTCAGGTACCTCCGTCCCCGTGGAGATAGATATAGGAAAGGAGAAGATAGATAAATGGCGGCTTCAAAAATAGTGAAAAAGACTGCAGAATATATTAAGAGATTTGATGAGAGATACGATGAGCTCAAGTGGCTCTACTGTGAGCTGTACAATAATAACATGGGGGCATTTGACTGGCTGTGTGACTCGCTGTATGGTTATTATCAGGAGAGAAACACAGAGCTTAAGAAACTTGACAGACAGCGTGTCAAAAATCCTGACTGGTACAAGCAGAATGACCTGCTTGGTATGATGATGTACACAAATGCATTCGCGGGAACGCTCAAGGGCGTTAAGGAAAAGCTACCTTATGTGAAGTCATGTGGTGTGAATTATCTTCATTTTATGCCACTGCTAGAAAGCCCTAAGGGCAGAGATGACGGCGGATATGCTGTTGCGGATTTCAGGAAGGTAAAGCCTGAGCTTGGAACCATGGAGGATCTTGAGGATCTCACTGCAGAGTGCCACAGACAGGGTATAAGCTGCTGTCTGGACTTTGTGATGAACCATACAAGCGAGGATCATGAGTGGGCAAGGGCAGCGAGACAGGGGGATCCTGTCGCGAGATCCAGATATTTCTTCTATGATGATTGGTTTGTTCCAAATATTTACGAGGAGACCGTGCCTGAGGTATTCCCAACTACGGCGCCTGGTAACTTCACATGGATAAATGATTGCAATCAGGTGGTCATGACGACATTTTACCCATACCAATGGGATCTGAACTATGCAAATCCTATGGTGTTCAACGACATGGTAGGCAACATGCTCTATATGGCAAACCGAGGCATAGATGTCATCAGACTCGATGCTGTTCCGTATATATGGAAGCAGATAGGCACAAACTGCCGTAACCTGCCGCAGGTTCACACTCTTGTGCGCATGATGAGGATAATCAGCGAGATAGTATGTCCTGGAGTCCTCCTTCTCGGAGAGGTTGTCATGGAGCCTTCCAAGGTAGTCCCTTACTTCGGAACGGTGGACAAGCCTGAGTGCCATATGCTCTACAACGTAACCACGATGGCGTCTACATGGAATACAATAGCCACAAAGGATGTGGGACTCTTAAAGCGCCAGATGGATCAGGTGTGTGCCCTTCCAAAGGATTATGTGTTCCTGAATTACCTCAGATGCCACGATGATATAGGCTGGGGACTTGACTATGACTGGCTGGCACAGTTCGGCATAGATGAGGTGGCACACAAGAAGTTCCTGAATGACTATTTCACAGGAAAGGGATACAACAGTGATTCCAGAGGTGAGCTCTACAACGATGATCCTAGACTCGGAGATGCCCGTCTGTGTGGAACGACAGCGTCCCTGTCAGGACTTGAGGCTGGACAGTACGAGGCAAATGCTGACAAGATCGACCAGGCTATTGCCTGTGATCTCATGCTTCATGGATACCTGTTGGCGCAGAGCGGAATCCCTGTTCTGTACAGCGGTGATGAGATAGGTCAGACAAACGATTATAGCTACAAGAATGATCCGGACAAATGTGCGGACAGCAGATACCTGCACAGAGGAAACTTCCCGTGGGACAAGGTTGAGAAAAAGGATCCTGTTGCCATGAAGATATTTGACGCGCTGCGCCACATGGAGGATGTCAGAGCATCGCATGACGTATTTTCATGTAATGCAAATGTCTACACCATAGAGACAGGATGTGCAAGCGTCCTCGGAATAGTGAGGGAATATGCAGGACATGAGCTGAGGGCATTCTTCAACTTCAGCAATATGGATCAGCTCATCTGGACCATGCCTGAGGATCAGGCTGACATATACACAGATCTCATATCAGGCAAGACACTCCGTGAGCTTGGAGCAGTCATGCCTAGATATGGATGCTGGTGGTTCTACAGATAGTTATTCGGAATCTTTTTTATAAAACATAAGAAGAGTATTTTTGATAGAAGGCTTAAAGACTGTGTTATGGTCATAGCCTTCTATTTTTTCGTAGGTTAGGTTTAAGCCGGAATAATTTTTCTCCTACCTCCATGTAATGTATGTATATCACTATAGCACAGATTTGTAGTAAATTGTTATAATGGACATATGAAAGTCATATCGGTTTGTTAATATGCAGGTCAAGGAGGTGATGATGTGGAGAGAAATGACATAGAGGCGTCAATAAATGCCGCATATGCAGAAAAAAATTCGGAGACTTCAAAAATGGAAATGTTAGCTCTGAACAAGATATTGTTGGTGGAGGATGATATACACATAAGTGAGGTCATACATGACTACTTTGTCAGAGAGAGTGGAGGTCAGATGTATGTCGAGGTGGCGTATAATGGCGATGACGGATTGGACAGTTTCATGATGGAGACATTTGATCTTGTGCTGCTTGATATCATGCTGCCGGGGATGGATGGTTTTGCGGTGTGTCGTGAGATGCGCAGGAACAGTATGGTTCCAATATTATTTCTGACGGCTAGAGATTCCGAACGGGATATTATGCTGGGCTATGATCTGGGCTGTGATGACTACATAGTGAAACCATTTTCACTTGCAACTCTGTATGCCAAGTGCAAGGCGCTTATCAAGAGATCCAAGGGGACTGACAGCAATGGAGAGCTGGCATGTGGAGCGATAAGCATGAATCCGTCAAGATATATGACGAAGGTAAATGGCGTGGAGGTCGATCTTGCACCAAAGGAGTTTGCTCTTCTGAAGATACTTCTTGAGAATAAGGGAAAGGTTATCACAAGAGAAAGACTGCTCGTTGATATCTGGGGTTATGATTATGAAGGAAGCGACAGATGCGTGGATAATCATGTAAGAAAGCTCCGGGCAGGTATAGGCAGTGCAGGAAAGCAGATAAAGACTGTGATAGGCAAGGGGTATCAGGTGAAAGAAATATAATTTATATCAGGTTTATATCAGGCAAGAAATGATGATAAAAATGTCTGTATTAGAAAGCCTGGATTAGAATGTAAAAAGGGAGAAAAACGATATGACTGATAAAAAGAATAACAATAAGAAATATACATCGGCAGTAAGACGTGAGCTTAAGCGTATAGTGAGGCGAAAACTTTGGCGCGGGTTTCTGGTTGCAGGAGTTATGGTTATGCTGATCATCGTAGTCGCACTTGGTTTATTGACTATAGTCAATTACAACCAGAGATCAGAATTCGACAATGATGTGAGAACAGTGTGCAATGGAATGTACAGAGTGATAAAAGATGGTGAGAGTGATCAGGAAATACAGGAAGATATAGAGGGGATACTCAGCAAATGCAATACACCTTATTTTGTATCAAAGGTTTACAGATATGACGATGGAGTGAAACTGTTAGGACAGGATGTATGGTTTGAGGATGATGCTGAGTCTGTGGACGATTCTGAGTTCGATGATGATGCTGAGTTTGAGGAAGATGCTACATATGAGGATGACGCTGAGCTTGAGGATGAAGATAACAGCTCAGATACAGGCTCAGGGGATGATGATTTTCAGCCGGGAGACAGGTTTGTTGAAAATGGTGTAACCTATGAGTGGATATCCACTGATGAAGGTATAACAGCTGTCAGAGTTCAGTCAGAAGATTATGTATATGAAGATATAAGATCGGATTCAGAGATATACCATGACTTTGTTGCGCAGGGGAAGGACAATGTGGATTTTGTAAATATGGAAAAACAGTATGAGCGTTCCAGAGCGTATCTGAATGATGTATTTGAGAGGGAAGGGATGGATACCAATACAGATTATGAAGAGGACATATCCTGGAGGGGATATTACTACAGAGGCAGAACTGTGACTGTTGGTGGAAACGATTATTATGTTGCAGCTGCGATGTACGAGGATCCATTTACAATATCTGATATGAGGCTGCTTCGTATCTTTATATATATGACGCCATTAGTTCTTCTGTGTTATGTGATAATGGCGGTGATATCCTACAGGAAAAAGAAGAGAGAGATCATTGAGGATGAGACCCGCAGAAATATCATTGCAGCTATAGCACACGACGTGAGAGGGCCGGTTACCGCCATATCAGGATATGCGGAGAACCTGCAGCAGATAGCACATGATGCTGAGTCAAGGCATTACACAGCCTCTATACTGGATAATGTATCATATATCAATGAGATGATAACCGGTATGCTCTCATACATTAGGCTGGAAAACACACTGACTATTAAGAATGACAATGTGGATATGGCGGCGCTTGCCAGACAGGTTACAGACAGGTATACAGGTGAACTGGAAAACAGGAATATAGAGTGCGAAATTGCCGGTCATGCTGAGATACGCGCCGATGCAAGACTAATGGATATCATGCTGGATAATCTGATCATGAATACAGTAAAGTATGCGTCAGACAACAGCATTGTAAATATTGCTATAGATGTGGGCAGACTGGTCATATCAAATGATATGGATGGTGAGATAGACTGTGATCCATCTGAGTTATGGGAGCCGATGAAGAAAGGCAATTCCGCCAGAACAGGACATACCGGAAATGGACTGGGATTGTCCATAGTAAAGAAAATACTTGATCTGTCAGGATTCACCGGA
>USSH01000208.1 GCA_900557435.1 uncultured Coprococcus sp.
ATGAATGCCGTTCTGGAATCTGTTTACCGTCATCTGTTTACTGTCATCTGTTTACTGTCATCTGTTTACTGTCATCTATTTACAACAATCTGAGCATGGATTCGTCACCCCTGCTTCATCTTTCTTTACTCTGTATACAGTACGTTTTAACCCCGGACATTCAAGCGAATAATGATATTTATCACCGCTCTTTGTCACGTACATGGTACCGCGTCCCTTATACCTTGCACACAGACTGCACTGAGACAGCCCTTTCTTTTCCTCCTCCGCCTCTGAGGGAGCAACCTGTCTGATGGTCAATTTTATATGAAAACAGCTTCTTGAATTGTGATAAACCGACCCATTTTCTGCCACATACACATATGTCCCATCTGAATCAGCATCATTTTCTTTGTCATATCCCAGATAAGCCCTTTGCCGTATACGTTCCTCACAAGGAATCTTCACTCTTCCAACTAAGGGTGCCTCTATACAAATGTCATATGTAAGTTTTATATATACGCAATCATCGTTTTTTAGTTCCGCCTGTGTTATCCTTAATCCCGCAACACCGCCATCCACATATCTGCTGACCAATTCCTTGTCATCAATATAGCTATCCAGTTTCATGCTCGCAGCTGCCACTGACAATCCATCTTTAATAAGGGCTGCTTCGTCCCCGGCATCTGCGCCTTTTTCTATCTGCTCACTCAGGTAACTGTATTCTGCTATGTATAGTACTGTTTCATGTAACGCCTCATACACTACACTCCTGACATGGACAGCTCCTGCAGCGCTCATTATCCCCAACATAGCAAACAAGAATATCGGTATCACTATTGCAGCCTCCAAGCTGGCACTGCCCTGTCCAGAAAGAGCGGTCTTATATATTCTCCTGCCCACCTTTTTCATACGATATCCTTTCCTGATATGCGCTTGGAGAGGCGATTTATCTTTTATAAAATTTTTAAAGTTTTTAAGAAAGTTTTTAAAAGGAAAAAATAAACGATTAACATTTTGTTTTTTCTCTGTATGTCTATTTGGATTATCCGGATCTCGTAGGTCATTGTAACAAGAGAACATATAACACCCCCTTCCTGAACCTGGTACACAGTTCACCTATTTTAATCTGCAATTCTTTCTAATACTTTTTTGATATTCTGAAACTATGTCGATAATATCCTTCATCCAGCTCCCCCACTCCCGGAAAACTCTCAATAAACGATGCATACTTTTTCTTCTGAACAATATCCACATCAATAGAGAAGCCGTATATCATATTTTTTATCTCAAACAATTCATTATCCTTCGACAAATTCAGCTGTATCATATCCGCCATTCTGTAATACATGTCTTTTCTTTTTTCCGCTAGCAAAATAGCCAGATAGCCCTTATATCCAATAGCATCAGCACCTTCATAATTCACATTCTGCATGGTGAGCAGATCTCCCAGATTGTCTATATCTGTCTTCCAGGTATCTGCTGATTTTATGAATTTCACGTCATTTCCGCAAAGCATACATCTTATATCCGCCAAAGTCTCAACATATGCCCAGCAACCGGCAATAAGATATTTTACTGCGGAGTATGTAACCCCCGGTATAAGGGATAACACAAATGCAATAGATTCAACGGATGCCATCTTCGCCGTGTCAGTCAGAAGATATCCCATATTTAACGGCAGTCTGTGCAATATAATCCTATTCACCACACTTTTCAGATTATCTTTGTCATTATCTGCACCGGCTATCATATACTCCACTTCACACTCGGCCGGTCTGTCTGCCTTTTGGGATACATATGTGTTAAATGTCTCCAAAGCATAACAGATTCCATAAAAATCATCCGTGATACCAGTCTCATCGCTTTCTTCCCACGTTCCTACCTGTTTTCTAAACGAATCTATATCATCAAATTCTATGTCTTCCCACTGTTCACCATCATCGCTGTCATTCTTGCCTGATAATGGTTCCATATCATATGAGGTGTCAGATGGCACATCTCCGGCAGGGGTAACAAGTTTCAACACCCCACCCTTAGACATATTCTTCAACACATCTCTGGGATCAGTTCCAACCCAAACGCTGTGACTGGAGCTTTCATCATCCTGACCTTTATCTATCGCAGCTCCGGTTGTTGTTCCTGCTTTTTTCTCGGTTGTGATCATCTCAAGAAGATCTTTGATTCCCTCAGTTTCAATATAGATTTTCATATATTCTGTTATCTGTTTTTTCATATTCTCGCAGTCATTCTCCAAAAGCCCTTTGCACTGCACAAGCTCCACACCATTCAATACCATGTCATCATCGCCACTGCCATCCAGCGTGTATTCGATGTAGTCCTCTGCCATCTCTTCCATCTTTCCTTCCCCCTGCCCTGCAAATGTTCTGTCAACAGCCAGCAAATGATACTCATCAAATAACTTCCGGTTATATGCCGCCTGTATCTCGCAGGCGGCACCATCGGCTGCTTCCGCAGCCTTGGCGCTACCCATGCGAACCCTCACCATCTCCAGCGTTGTAATTCCAAGCAGAAGCAACGACATAAGCACAAGACACAGAAATACTGTAACCTGTCCCCTATTTCCCATATTTTCACCCTGCCTTTGATCATCCGTACTTACATCAGTAAATTTTCTTAGCACTTTTGTTTATGGAACTCCAGATATTGTTCACCAGAGAAGTTATCTGATTTTTAAAAATTATGCACATGGCAATAAGAACCACCATTATAAGTATTATCTCTACAACTCCCATTCCTGACTCTTCTTCCATAAATTCATTCCAGTTCTTCATAAGCATTTTCTCCTTTATTTTTTACCTTTATTTTTTATAATTTTATCGAATTTCTAAAAGCTCATTACCGCAGGGAGCACCACTATTACCATCACTATACCCAGAAGCAGCATCATCGGGAAAAGCAGCTTTGTTCCAGCCTCTTCTCCTTTTTTTCTGGCAATCTCCTTTCTGGTCTGCATAGCAGCTTCCTCCTCGCCCGCCATCATTATCAATATGTCTTTTGTTCCCTTATTAACGTTCTGTGACAGCATGGACATAAGCTTCATATATACGGGGAGGTTGATTCGATGTCCCATATTGTAATATGCCTCCCCCTCCGGAACACCCGACTGTATCTCATTGAGCGTATATCTGAGTTCCCTTACCAGATTGCTTTCTTCATTACCCTGCATCATCCTGGCAAATGCGCCTCTCACCGTCACCCCGGCCCCAAGATAGAGTATCATCTTGTCGATCATCTCAGGATAATCCATCATCAACTGTTGTCTGCAATCTTTTTCCATTTTGGCGATTTTGCTTCTCATCCCCATCCATATACTTGCAGCAGCCACCAAGCCCAGAAATATCACAGCAACTCCGTCGCTCCCAGTCGAAGGCTCCTCAACTTTGTATCCTTCTATGTCAGAAGGCAATTCTATCTGACTGCAGGATTTATCTTCCATCTGGATTTTTCTCGCATACTCCGATATGATCTTCTCTGCCTTTTCTCCTGCGCCAAGCTTCCTTCCAACCACACGTATCTCGTACCTCCGTTCTGCGCTTTCTTCTCCATATGACAATATAGCCGTCAGTTCAACCAGCTCAGTATTCCCATCATCGTATTTGACCAGTTTTCCAGACGAATCTATCACGGATTGATTACTGCTCATCCATGTTACATCGAGCCCTACATCATCAAGTCTCTCAGGCAGCACTAAATCTTCCTGTATAACATCTGCGGAATCATTCTCTCCAAGATACATCTGTTCAATCTCTTCAAATCCACGTTGAAATATCTGTTTTAGCTCTGATTTCTCGTATTCCACAGGGACAACCTCTATGCCAAAATCTTCGTTTTTCCCATCCACCTCTGTCCTCAACATTTTAGTGACAGAGTCTTCCCCATATCCCGGTCTGTTCAGAACCACTGCATGCGATTCCGCTGCAGACTTCACGCATAGCAGAACCGCAAGAAGTACAGTTGAACTTAAAGTTATAAGTATCAGTTTTATTTTCTCCTCATACATTCTTCTACATCTGTCTCTTGCCTCAGAGTCAGTGCATGTATATATGCGCTTTATCTTCTGGATGTTCTTGTCCATATCAAACCATTTCCCCAGAATGTCATAAATACTTCTCGATATTTTTTTTACCACCACTGCACCGCCTTATATCTGAATATTTGTTATCTTTTGCCCCCACGCAATCGCAAGTATTATGATTACTAGGCATATGGTCATAGCTGCTGCCCCTAGAATATTTCCATACAATGCGTCCATATACCCAGGATTACATATCCTCATATATAGAATGATCGCGAATGGCATAGCCGACATTATGTTATATTCCATCCTCTTTGAAGTTATCATGGTGTCTATTTCATCCTCCACCTCCAGCCTTCCCTCTATAGTCTGTACCATCTTCTTCATCATCTTTATAAAATTACCGCCCGAACGCCCCGCCACTGCAGAGACCCTCGCAAACTCTTTTATGTCGTCCAATCCCGATCTCTCAGCGAAATCATTCAACAACTTGCTTATATCTGTGCTCATCTCAAGTCCCGATATGATTATTTTCAATTCTGCCTGTATATAAGATCTACCCTGATATATTCCCTCCATCTCCTGATATACCGGTATAAATGCTTTTTCCATAGAATATCCGGCAGCCATATTTGCAGATAACGCAAGCAGCATATTCTTAAATTCCTCATTAAGTCTCTTCTGCATCTTTTTGCACTTTCTATCTGCTGCCTTTCTAAATGCGACAATTATCCCCGGCAAACCTACAGCAGAAATAAACACGTTGTCGAAAAAAAGATATGATACCGCCATCAACACAGCCAGATATATAATCGTCACCCCAATTTTTTCCCTTGGCTTGAGC
>USSH01000209.1 GCA_900557435.1 uncultured Coprococcus sp.
CCTCATGAAAAAACTGACCAGAGGAAAGATGAGCAGGCTGTTTCTTATGGTGCTGATCGTGGCGTTGGTTGCAACCTCTTTTGACATAGGTGCTATTGCATACGATAATATCGGTGAAAGACATACATTTGCTCAGTATTTTTTCCATACTGGATATCTTGTATTTCATGTGCTCTCGGCTGCTTTATATACAATATACGTTATAAGTATGGTTGATGCCATACATATATTCAGGGGCAGAGTAAAGTCTGTTATTCTGGCACTTCCAACTTTGTTATGCGTATTACTTCTGATAGTGAATCTGTTTTACCCAACGGTATTCTCTATTGGAGCTGATGGTGAGTATGCAAGAGAGCGGTTCATGGTCTTTCTTTATATCACATCGTTCATATACATGATCATAGGATTTATAGTTGTTATGAAATACAGAAGAAGGCTATCTAGAAAGTGCCTGATATCTGTTATCATGATCTTCCCATTGGTGGTTGTTGCAGCATTCAGACAGATGCTCGTACCTGAGGTTCCGATAGAGATGTTTGCCAATTCTATAGGATTGTTGTTTGTTGCACTGTTCATACAGAGCCCTGAACAGATGATAAGCAACGCAACAGGCCTGAACAACATAACCAGATATATGGAGGATGTCGACAATGTTCTTGACAATGGACTTAATATAGGCATCATCATGATATCGCTTGTGAATGACAAGGCGCTTAGGGGGATGATCGGTGTTGTGGAATATCACAAGCTGCTCAGATGTGTTTCAGACAAGCTGGTTGCCATGGGGCAGTCAAAAAGATACAACACAGAATGGTATTATCTTGGCAATGGCATGTTCAGATGCATAATGGATTATAAGGTGGCTGACCAGGCGGAGAGATTTGCAGCCAGCATAAACTCTGAACTGAAAAAGGGATACACATACAATGGAATGTTGATAAACCTTCTTGCAAATATCTGTATTACCAGGTGTCCGGAGGATATAGACAATGTGGATGCTGTTATGAGATTTGGTACAGAACTCTCTGACCGGGAATATACAGGACAGATCATGTATGCAAGGGATATATACAAAAAAGAAAATTATGATCTGATCAAGGATCTTGATGTGATAATAGACAGTGCTTTCGTAGACGGAAGATTTGAGGTTTATTATCAGCCTATCTATTCACTAAGTGGCAAGAGATATAACAGTGCTGAGGCATTGCTCAGGCTGTACGATGAAAAATATGGTTATGTAAGACCTGATATATTTATTCCGGCAGCTGAAAAGAGCGGTATGATACATAAGATAGGTAAGTTTGTGCTGGAAGAGGTGTGTAGGTTTATAGTCAGCGATAAATTTAAAGAACTTGGACTTGATTATATAGAAGTGAATCTGTCGGTGATACAGTGCATGAGCAGTGAACTTGCAGACGATGTCAGGGAGGTAATGAACAGATATAATGTGAGTTCAGAGCAGCTCAACCTTGAGATCACGGAGACAGCCGCTGCGTATGCCCAGAATACTATGATGAACAATATCGAAGAACTTAACGACGATGGGATAGCGTTTTCACTGGATGATTTTGGAACAGGGTACTCCAATATGAAGAGGATTGCGTCAATGCCATTTGCGATAGTTAAGTTGGATAAGACATTTACAGAGATGAACGAGAATGACAAGATGCTCAAAGTGGTGAAGAACACCATATCAATGGTGAAAGATATGAATATGAGGATCCTTGTCGAGGGCGTTGAGACTCTTGAGTCGTTCAAGGAATTTGAGGCGTTGGGAGTTGATTACATTCAGGGATATTATTTTTCAAAACCATTGCCTATGGAGAAGTTTGTAAGTGAAGTAAAGCGTGTCAATATGGATTGACATGCAGGTCAGATATACGAAGACTGGGTGATACATGATACATGGGGAAAGGATAATATATGGTTGACAGAAGAAAAGCAGATACTGAAAATACCGGCAACATCAGCAATGTGGTCATAGACGAGATAGAGAAGGTAGTCAAGGGCAAGAGAGATGTCATAACAAAGGTATACGCTGCGATACTAGCTGGTGGGCATATACTGCTCGATGATATTCCTGGTGTCGGAAAGACCACACTTGCAATGGCATTTGCGAAAACTTTGGATATGAAATATAACCGTGTACAGTTTACCCCGGATGTCCTTCCTAGTGATATCATGGGTTTTTCGATGTACAACGCCAAGACAGGTGATTTTGAATACAGGGAGGGCGCAGCATTCTGCAATCTCTTTCTGGCGGATGAGATCAACAGAACATCACCAAAGAGTCAATCGGCACTTCTTGAGATCATGGAGGAGAAACGTGTCACTGTAGATGCAGTCACAAGACAGCTCCCTGAACCGTTCACTGTCATTGCGACGCAGAATCCCATAGGATCATCAGGCACTCAGATGCTGCCAGAATCCCAGCTGGATAGATTTATGATAAGACTTTCCATGGGATATCCATCACATGAAGCTGCAGTTCAGATATTGAAGGGGCAGGAGTTTATGCCTATAAACAGCGTACAGATGGTTCTGACCAGAGATGAACTGGTGGGACTGCAGAGAAAAGTTAACTCTCTAAATGTGCATGAATCAATATTTGACTATATTGTGACACTCGTAGAGGCAACAAGGACCAGTGAGTATTTTTCTATGGGAGCAAGTCCGCGTGGTGCGAATGCGCTGCTCAGGATGAGCCGTGCAATGGCACTGTTAGCTGGTAGGGAATATGTGGTTCCTGATGATATTGCTGCTGTTTTTACTGTGGTTCTTGGACATAGGGTTAAATTATCGTCAAGAGCCAGGGCGAATGGATTTATCGTGGAGGCAGCTCTGGAGGAGATCCGGAAGTCAGTTAAGCTTCCGCGGACATAGATGATGCTGAGAGGAGAACGTGAAAATGGTACATGTAGCCAATGTAATCAGGTACATTCTCGTGTTTATTGTGAATCTACTGCTCTTACTGTTTTTGCATTCATATTTTAATTTTGTGTTATTGATAGTCCTGATAGTTCTCCCGATTTGTTCTGTAATAGCAGCGCTTTTGGCACAGAGATATATGTCGATAGAGGTTGGCGGTGGATTTTCAGAGATTCAGACTGATGAAGCATTTCCAATCAATATCGTACTTGTAAACAAATCAATATTTCCAATTATGAATGTGGATATTGATATACATATGGCAAATGAGCTGTTTCAAAAATCCGGTGAACACAGACTCAGTGTTCCGGCATATGCCCGTGCTTCCAATACAGTAGACTATGAGCTCGCGGAGTCGTTTGTCGGTGTTTTTGAGGTATCAGTGCACAGGATTTATGTCACAGACTGGCTCGGATTCATCAGAGTGAAAAAGCAATGTGATGCTGTACGTGAGGTCAAGGTATTTCCCTCCGGTGAGGTCTGTGCAGAACCGGATATGACTGCTCTTTCTGGTGGCATGACTGAGGCTGAGGAAACCAGAAAGAAAGGCAATGACTTTTCGGAGGTTGTGGATATAAGGGAATACAGACCTGGCGATAAACTGCAGAATATACATTGGAAATTGTCTGCAGGCCGTGATGAATTCATGGTAAAAGAACGTGAGAGCATGTCGTCAGACCAGCTGGTCATATGTGTGGAATTGACCAATGATGAGAGACAGGTACTCAATGATTTACTGAAAGCTTCGTATGGTCTGGGTCGATATCTGATATCTTTGAATGTCCCATTTACGGTGTATTACTGGAGTGTGGACCGGGATGATATGATAGAGACTAAGGTGGATAATATGCAGGAGCTTCACGATTGGATGGACTGTATATTCTACGAGACACCATATTCAGAGAGCAGTCTTGGGATGGACATGCTTCAGAGAATTATGGATTCAGATAAAAAGATATTTGTAATTACAACAGCGGAAGATATAGCTGGTGAACAGATATTCACATATGGTGAGTGTGTGAAAGGATACATAAGTGGGTAGAGGCACGCATACTGAATATAAAAAAGAGAATAATATAAAAAAGAACAAAAAAAAGAATAAAAAGAATAAAAAAGAAGAAAAGCTCGAATTATGCCAGGGAGTTAAGCTGCTCAACAATCCTGAGATCACAAGACACAGGATAGGCGAGTTATCCGTGCAGTATATGAAGAGGAGAGAACTTACGGGAAAGATGGACAGCCATGGTATACTGTCCAAATGTATACTGGAGGTTCTGGTGATCTGGGGAACCATGGTGGGATTCCTCACATCGATAGAATGTGCATATAATATACCTCTGATCTTAGTTTCTTACATATTGCTGGCGCTCTTTTTCAGTTGGCTTTTTAAGTCTGGAAAAACCTGGGTCAGAGATATTTGGTATGTAGCGTTTCTGGTATTGTTTGTCGGTTTTGTTGTGGTGTTTAGAAAATACATCAACAGTGGATTCTATGCGATGATAAATGAATTTCTGGATCATGTTACGGATTATTATGGTGCGTCGGAAGTTAAGGTGTTTTCTGAGGCTATAGAGAACCGTCCAATTACAGTCCCAATTGCGGCTGTGGCTATAGGAACCATTCAGATAATAATATTGAATATATTCCTGAATAACAGTATGAGTGTGTTGTGGGCGGTGGTATTTACCTTGCCACCATATGTAGCACCGCTTTTTTTTAGACTCGAACCTGATGTGATACCGATGCTTATGGGGATTGCCGGGTTGATAGGAATCATATGTCTCAAAGGTAATGGACATTTCAGAATAACCGATGCCGAGGCTACATTCAGAAGTGAATTCAGAAAAAGAAAAATGGTATACAGGCATAGCGACAGGGCATCACTTCAGTTGATTGTCGAGATTACAGTGTTGTGTGTGCTTGTGTTTG